>JAGAPL010000103.1 GCA_017623255.1 Clostridia bacterium | reverse complement strand
CGTTTCATAAGGCTTAGCAATTACGTTCTCGGCGGACCCAGGGCAAGCCGCCCTACAGGTATCCGCCACAATTATACCGCTAAACGATAATTTATCCTCCCTTACGGGTACAGATGTAACAACAATTTTTCCCTTTTCAAAATGAAGCAAATATAGTATAATAAAATAAAGAAGTTTGTTCGGAGGTAATTATGAGAAAGAATTTTGGAGCAAAAGCAATTTTATATCCTATGCCCGTACTTATAATCGGTTCGTATGATGAAAACGGCGTTGCCGACGCAATGAACGCGGCTTGGGGCGGTATCAGCGAGGAAACACAGATTTCTATTTGCGTTAGCGAGAACCACAAAACAACTAAGAATATTCTCGGCCGTGGTGCATTCACTGTAAGTATGGCAGATCGCGAAAACGTGGTAGCTGCCGACTACGTGGGTATCGTTTCCGCAAACGACGTGGAAAATAAAATAGAAAAGGCAGGCTGGCACATTGAGAAAAGCGAAAATGTTGACGCTCCTCTTTTCAGTGAGCTTCCTATGGCGCTGGAGTGCAAGCTGGTTTCCTATGATGAAGAAAGCTGCCGACTTGTTGGTGAAATAGTCAACGTTTGCGCTGATGAAAGAATAATCGGAGAAGATGGCAAAATTGATCTGAACAAGTTCAGCCCCATAACATACGATCCCGTTCATCACACATATCGCACCTTGGGCGATGTTGTGGGCAAAGCTTTCAGCGACGGTAGAAAGCTGAAATGATAAATCTCTCCCAAAGCCGATCTGTCTGTAGCTGAGCCTGATCCTATAGCAAATGAAGTGTAAAATACATATTAATAAAAAATCTTGCAGCCAAAGCTACAAGATTTTTTGTTAATATCATATGTTAAAAGGGGTGTGGATGGTATAACTGCGAAATCAATTCAAACGCACTATAATGTCAATTGCGGTTTGCTTCGATCTCTTTGCATTTTGCGTTCAGCAGTTCAGCGAGAGCAAAAATATCCTCTTCTGTAAGCTCGTCTGTTTTAATGAGGGATGCCATCATTGCAAGGATAGAACTGTTTGCTTTTTTGCAAAGAATAGATGTTGCAAGAGCAAGATAGTCGTTTTCGCTGATTGTGGCATAGAAAAGATGGCTGTATGCGCTCTTGTCAACGCCAACATAGCCTTTTGCCTGAAGGCGCGCCAGAAGAACGTGCACAGTCTGTCTTTTCCAATCTCTTTCTTCTGAAAGTTCCTTTGTCAATTCTGATGCTTTGAGGGGACGTCCTTCTTTCCAAAGAACTCTCATTATGTCGAGTTCCGCATTGGGAAGTCGTTCTGTTGCGCTCATATTAAATTCTCCTTTGATGAATACACATAGTCTACATAATAATTATACAATACAGAGAATCTTTTGTCAATGTTTTCGCTTCAGCTGACCGTATTGTTTACAATTTGGTATATATTTAGCCGTCTTTTGACCGCAAAATACGTATTGATGATGCGAAAAATTCCCCGAGCAGTTTTGATTCAAATTGTAATGTTGTTGTTAAAATAAAAATCGCAGCGTCTTATGACGCTGCGATTTTTTCACCCTGCGGTTGATGTCGGCTCAGTTTTGTGTGTTAAAACTGAATAGGTCAGATAAGTGTTAGTGTGTAGAAAATTATAATAGGTATGATACCGCCGACAAAAAACTGCAATGCAGTGTGAGCATGAGTTTTAATAGTTGCCCATAGGGCAGCTGCAAGCAAAGCGATGCCGCACAGAAGGGTTATGAACCCTTGCAGGTTTGCGCCCATAAAGTAGATAATAACGCTGACCGGGCCTGCAACTCCGCAGGAGTGCCCGCTTGCTTTGAACTTGAACACTTTGTTAATTATAAAGAGCGTAACTCCTGAAAGCAGATATGTTATGAAAACCAATGTAAGTATAGTAGAGAGCTCTGCGATCAAAGCGTAAATCACGCCAAGGATATATCCGATAACGGACATTATCATAGCCAGTGTACGCTGGCCTTTTCTGCCTTTGTTTTTGAAAGACGGGAGCACTCTCTGCAAAGGATAAGCTGTAAGGGGGAGTACGGTTATAAACAGCAAGGCAAATAAATATTCGTATATGCTGTGGAAAACTCCGCCGCATATAAACATAACTGTAAATGCGGTCAGTGCCATAAAGGGAGCAACTGTGATTATTCTTATTGCTTTTGCCAAAGCACGAAGCATTCGCTTGTGTTTTCTTTCTTTGCTCATTTGCGTCATTTGGGGTTCCTCTTTTTATATAATGGGTTTGTTGTTGAGCTGAATTGGGGTTTATTTGATAACATCCTCAATTGGTATGATTGTAAACAACGATTCACAAAACAAACCATACCACAAAGCTTTTAAAAAGTCACCCTACTGTGACTTTCGCGTGCTCTACCCTTGGAAAAATATCACTCTACCATCAGTAGAGAAGCCTTGTGCGCAAAGGGCTTCAAGGTTTTTTTCTTGACAGTGGATTTGGGCTGTGATATACTATTAGATAATAAAAGGAAGGGAGGCTTTGAGGTATGGAGCTTAAGAATATAATTGCAAAAAATATTGCTGAACTCAGAAAAGCCAATGGGCTGACTCAGCTTTCTCTTGCCGAAAAGCTGAACTATTCTGATAAAGCTGTTTCCAAATGGGAGTCGGGAGCATCTATTCCCGATGTGATAGTGCTGAAAGAAATTGCAGATCTTTTCGGTGTCACTGTGGACGATCTTCTTTGTGAAAACTGCAAGATGCGTAATATTCCTGCTTCCAATAAAAGAATACATACAATAATCACCTTGCTTTCGGTTATGCTTGTTTGGCTTATCGGAACATTGATCTTTGTGTCACTTGGAATAGCAGGTATATCCGGAGATTTGTGGCTTTCATTTATCTGGCCGATCCCCGTTTCCTTCATTGTGCTGCTTGTTTTCAACAGCATATGGGGAAAACGCAGGCTCAACTATCTTATAATCACATTTCTTATGTGGACCTTGCTCGCAGCCATATATCTTTCAGCATTAAGATTCAATCCTTGGTTGCTTTTTGTAATGGGTATACCGGGGCAGGTTATAATCTTTCTTTGGTCGGGAATGAAAAAAACTTCCCGCAAGTAAGAAACGAGAAAAGATAAAAAGTAAAAAGGCGGTGTTTCATATGAAAAGCAGAGTGCTTGTAGTCAGCTCGGCAAATATGGATTTTGTGCAGCGTATGGCAATAATTCCTGAGGCAGGGCAAACAATAGTAACTGATTCAACGTATAGCTATATTCCAGGCGGCAAGGGTGCAAACAGCGCCGTAACTTTTGCGCGCCTTGGAGCTGACACGGTTTTTTGCGCCCGTGTCGGTCGCGATCAGAATGGCGCGGCTCTCCGCAGGATCTATGAAAAAGAAGGTATTGACACACGCTTTTTGGTTGAGGACCCTGAGAGTGCAACAGGACTTGCTTCAATTATAGTTGAAGAGGACGGGGTGAACAGAATAGTTGTTTATCCCGGCGCTAATAACAACGTTAATGAAAACGAAATAGAAGAAGCATTCACAACATATCCGGATGCGGTGTATATGCAGTTTGAAATTCCTTTTGAGGCAGTTGAAATCGCTGCAAATTATGCTTTTGAGCAGAATATTCCCCTGTTTGTTGATGCAGGCCCCGTTTCTGAAGCGGTAGAGCTTGAAAAGCTGCGCAAGGTTGAAATCCTTTCTCCCAATGAAACGGAATGTGAAGCGCTCACGGGAATTTATCCCGATTCCATCGAAAACTGCCTGAAGGCGTGTATCCGTCTTTGCTCAATGGTTGAGATAAAATATGTGGTGCTCAAGCTTGGCAGACGCGGCGCTTTTGTTTATGACGGAAAATACTATCATATAGTTCAGAGCTACAGAGTTGACGCTCTTGATACAACTGCGGCAGGCGATATTTTCACAGCGGCGCTCACTTATGCTTATCTTAAAAAAGGCGATATTCTGGAAGCAACACGCTTTGCAAATCTTGCGGCGGCACTTTCTGTCACAAGAGAGGGAGCATATTCATCTATTCCCACTCTCGCAGAGGTTAAGGAATTTTCAAAATTAATGAAAAATAAGGATAATTGATAATGACAAAGATCTTACTTGGAGTTGACTACGGTGACGCAAGAACAGGACTTGCCACCAATGCAGGCACATTTGCTTTCGGCGCAGGATGCGTTAGAGCAGAAGGTATGAAAAAAACAGCGCAGGCTGTTGCTGACGCTGCTATTGCAAAAAAGGCAGAGCTTATAGTTGTGGGTAATCCCCTCAATATGAACGGAACTGAAGGCCCAAGAAGCGAAAAATGCCGCGCATTTGCCGCAATGCTTGAAGAAATGGCCAGCATACCCGTCGTTCTTTTTGATGAGAGACTGACAACCGTCAGCGCACATAATATTCTCTCAGAGCTTAACGTTCGCGGCAAAAAACGCAAGGACAATGTTGATGAATTGTCCGCAACTCTTATCCTGCAGGCTTATATTGATAGTCAGAAATAAGATACTATTAAAAAAGGGGACTTTTTGAAAAAGTCCCCTTTTTTATCTATGTATGTTATAAACGTGGATTGGTGGGTAAATTATTGTTTAGCGCAGCAATTCTCCGTAGGGACCGACGTCCTCGGCGGTCCTTACACATAGAGATTGAATTGCCATATTTGATAACTGTATCAGAAATCCATCAAATATGATTTATCCTTT
>JAGAPL010000102.1 GCA_017623255.1 Clostridia bacterium | reverse complement strand
GCTCTTCCGATCTGCTGTTTACTTTGTAAGAATATGCGCCGGATGTTGTGTTGTAGCTTTCGAGGTCAAGGAGCTTATAGATGGAATAAACGCCCTCAGCGTTTGTTCCCGTAACTGTGATGGAGCCGGTTTCTCCTGCTGCGAACGCGGGAGCTGCAAGTGTAAGAGTCATCATAACCACGAGCAGAATTGCAAAAAGTTTTTTCATTTTTTTGTCCTTTCTTTTTTGTTTATTAATTTAATTATTTTTTATCTGTTTTTTAGGATGATATCTCGGCTAAAACTAAGCCGGAGGCTTTTTCTTCCTCCTTTCCCGCTTATGCCTTAATATGCATCCTGTTAATAGGGATCCGAGCATAAGCCCGTATCCGCTAAGTAACCAAGGGGGATAACCGAATGAGCCTGTGGATGGCAGCTGAACGCCGTATCCGGCTAGATTACGGTTTGTGATAAGCGTAGTATAAGATCCCGGGGAGCCTGATACATATGTCATATCTCCGTAAATGATTTCCCAACCACTTTCGTTGAAATCCTCTTCAACTGTGTAGACTATGGTGTTTCCGTATTCATCTCTGAAGGGAAGTCCTTCAAAGGTAACGGACCAACCGTTTTGTAAGGATAGGATTTCCGTTCTTCCCGTGTAAACACCATTTGAATAAAGTCTGACGGGAATCTGATATGTATTATGTATCCCGGATGGGTTTACACCCATATCCCAGTTCTTGTTAACTGTAACAGAGGTGAGATTATCCGGTGGTATGGGAGTGTTGGTTGCTTTGTAAACAAAGGTCCCGTCGCTCACCAAAATCTCTTCCTCTTTTTCAACGAGTGGTTTAAATATAACGGCTGCCGCTTGTTCAGCTGCATAAATGCCGTTGTATTCAAGAACGTTGCTTCCTATATAATACCTTGTGTTGTTCCAGGATTCACCATAGTCGTGGTATATTCGAACGCCCTGGTTATTTGCCTGTTCATACCTCATGGTGATGTGGTTATTATCTGTAACTGTAGTGAATATTGAGGCGCTGACAATTTCTCCTCGGTAGCTCAGATGCAGATATTGATCTGCATCGTTTTTGAACGTAACCGTTCCGTCAGTTGAGACCGTTGCCGTCCATAGAGCGTAGGGAGAGTTCTTCGCGGTTTCTGTATCCACCCAAATCAGACAAGAGTTTGAGTTGCTTGTTGAGAGGGCACCATATTGAGAGGAGAGTACGTATTTTTCTCCGCTTTCAAATTGGTAAGCTTCAGCCCAGGACTTGTCTCCGCCGGTGGTTTTTTCAACCTTTTCGACTTTTGAAGTATATCCGGGCAGATAAGCTTCCTCAACTATGTATTCAATAATTTCGGTAGTATTTCCGTCCTTGTCAACGTAATATTTGGGAAGATTTGTCCATGTGTATTTCCAGTCGTTATCTTCACCCAGTCTTATTTCGCGGATCCTTCGGTAAGTTCCATCGGGATCCTTAACGAGCAGATAAAAAATCGGAAGGTCTTTCGAGTGATCAGCTGAGTCGTTCCATTTTTTGGAGATCCCTACTGATGTAACCTCTCGCACCCAATCTTCAGCATTTGTAACTACAACGTATGCTTCTTGTTTGTCAACGTCAACTTTAAGACCATGAACCGTGAAGCCGGGAGAAACTGTACCCGTGTAGTCTTCAATGATGTCAACTGTGTAGGATGCGTAGCCTTTATGGTCAAGTGTCAAGCATATTATTCCGTTTGCGAGACTGTAGTTTTCGGCATCAGGAGGTTCTGTTTCTTTTATGTAGTATATCTTTCCTGATGTCATTCCCCACATATGGGCAAGACCATCGGTAACAGTGAATACGTTCTTTGAGCCTTCTCCGTTTTCATAGGCTTCTTTTGATGTCCATAGCTGGGCGGGAATTGTGCATTCCTTGTCAAGATAAACAGAGAATTCAGCTCCGTTGAGGGTGTTCTGTGTAAGAACATCTTCTTTTCTGATTTCGAAGTCGAATCGTGGAGCAAGGTTGAAATACAATTCGCAGTTTGATTTTGAACTTCCTCGTTCAAGGTAGTAAACCGTCAGCGTATGTTCTCCGGATTCAATTCCGTAATCAGTAAGATTTCCTACAACGTTTCCGCCCTGTGTGATAACTCCTGTTGAGAAGTTTATATCACCTATCATAATGTCATGGATACCGCCGATATCAAGAACCAATTGTCCGTCAATCAGGATCCAAACGTCGTCGTCTCCTGAAAAATGGAAATGCATTTCATTTCCGTAGATATCGTGGTTTCCGTTGTCACCCGGATCGTCGGGCAGATAGAACTCAATCTCAATATCCATGCCGTACCAGTAGTTGGAAACAACTCTGTCGGTGCTGTTGTTATTGTCGCTGTAGGAGGAGTCGTATGCATAGTGTTGGATTCCTTTTCCTGCGAACTCACCGTCGTCACCGTTGTAGTTATAGCGTCGTATGGCTTGACCATTGGTATTTGCATAAGGTGAATTGAAGGGAAGAAAATCAGAGTAGCCTCCAAGACCACCATCTCTGAGCGAGTCTACGGTGCATTCCAGATAATCATACACGTAGAATCGTTGGTCGCTTTGATTATAGGAAGCAGCGTTCATTTTGGAATCATAGAAATAATATCCGTAATGTGGGCTGTCCGGATCATCATCGAACCTAAAGAGATAATCACCTGTTCCAAGATATGATTTGCCAAGAACTCCTTGTCCTGTTTCAGGATTTATTAAATTATCCTCTCCAAAAAGCATTTCAATGAGTCTTGTGTTGTAAATGTTCGTTGTAACGCCGTCCTGGTTAGTATTGATTGTTCCTCTGTTGTTGACGTAGGTTATATCGCCATTTGCGTCGTAGTCAACGAAAACAACTCCAAGAGCGTCATAACCCGAAGCACCTGTTCCGTTTGTAGCGAGAATCCAGGTTTCATTGTGTCCATTCGCATCAACAGAAACGGATACGGTTGAGGAATTGGCGTTTATCAAGGCATTATAGTCAAAAAGCTTTGTAGTCACAAAGTTATTTGTGCTTTCCGTGGGGTGAGTATATTCGTTATAAAAACCGATATCATACGTTGCAGGAACCCAGTCGGGATAGAACACCATATGTCCGTTTACGGTGATTTCATCTCCGGGAGCGTAATATTTTCCGCCTGCAACATCAAACCAACCGCGAATCTTATATTCGTATTTCGTAGGTGATTGCCAGGTTTCAGGAAGTTTAAGCGTGTCTCCCTGAGTAACGAAATAGGCTGTGTTGGGAGAGCCTGCAAGGCTTCGGTTAATGCCTCCGCAAGTTCCGTCAAACCAAACGGCATATTGAGAAAACGTTCGCCCAAAATAGAAGGTAGAAGCGGAACTTTGATTTGTGATATTTGTAAAAGTGGAATTGTTTTGCAAAAACGCGTAAGAATTCTGACGTGCTCCTCTGATTTTAACACCGGTTCCGTTTTGGTATAGAGTGCTTTCCCATTTTCCTGTCAACAAAGCTCCATGTTCGCCGCCGTTAACATATGGGTGCAGATATCTGCCCGCTGTGGAATTGTATATGTAGTAAGTGGGCCTATAATCATATGATGTTGCGCTTTCAAAGGTCCAATAAAGGAGACTTGCGCCTGAATTATTTGTGGTAATATATCCTTGTGAGTCAATGAATACTTCAACGGCGTTACCGCTTCCGCTGAGAGCGTAATATTTTCCGTCAGTGCCTTGAGTATAGAGAACAAAGCTGCTGCCTTGAGTGAAAATGCTTGTGTTGAAGTTTTGCGTTTGTGCAATTGAATATTGGCCGGAGGCATAGGAGAGCGGTACGTCCATAGTTTGCACGTTGTTTTTTGGAGCTATTGTTCCATATCCCTGAATCGTCTGATCAAAAATAGAATAGTTCGTTTCGGCAACGGTGTTTTCCAAATCTCCTTCGATAACGGTCAGCTGTCCATCAGCTATTCCCGTAACCACGGCAGTGGTATCCGCGGTGCCGTTTAAATTTTTATCAAGGAAAACAATATCACCTGCCGAGGGGATATAATTATCCTGAGCTTTATATAGATTTGATTCTTCCCATTGCAGCCTCATGGATTCAGCGCCTGCGCTGATTGGAACACCATCAAGTCCACCGTATCTTAAACAGAATGAAGTGAACATAGTAGACCAATCACCGTATTGGTTTCCAAACCATTCTCCGTATCGCGTATATCCGTGTCTGACGCCGCCGGAGTCTACAATGAAATTCAGTTCGCTTTCAGTATATCCTAACTGAGATGCTGCTATTTTTGACACCGTATCTCCAGCGGTTATTCCCGGGGGAACATTGGCTATAGTTTGCTCCCAATCTTCTGCACTTTCAATGTCGGCAGTTATGTCTGAATAGCAGGAACTGTTGTGTATATGCTCGTCAAGTTGGCATATCTGAGTTATTTCATAGCAAGATTCTGTGTGATCGTGATCATCTTCGCACACGAGGCTTAATTTCACACATTCTTCGTTATGTGAATGTTCATCAAAACCACAGAAGGCTTCACCTGCCAGCGTTATACCTGTCAGCTTCAGCCACCAGAAAACTCCCAGAATAACAATAAGAGAGAGCAACGGCAAAATGGCCAATATATGCTTTTTCATTGTTTTGCTGCGATTTGATGCTGCTATATATTGTTTAATATCAGTATTAATGACGCGCTCCCTCCTTTCCGTTTGCTTTTAGGTTTACAGAGAATCAGTCAATAATTGAGATATCAGACAGAGGCCAAACCTTTAGAAAAATCTTTCCGATGATCTGGTCCTGCGGAATGCATCCTATAACTGTACTTCGGCTGTCAATGGACGTGCTTCTATGGTCACCCATAAGAAAGAATTCATTTTCGGGAACTTGATACGGAAATTCGATATCACATTCGCCAAGCCCTTTTTCAGTAATATAAGGTTCATCAATTTTTTTGTTATTGACGAAAACATTTCCTTCTTCGTCAATTGCAATATAGTCACCCGGCAGTCCGATAACGCGTTTTATAAGAATTTTGTTGGAGTATGAAAATCCGCAAAGATCTCCACGCTCCAATTTTGTTGTTTTGAAAAGAACAACGATTTCGCCGTTGTTGAGGGTAGGTTCCATACTTGTTCCTGAAATTTGAAGAACGGGGAGAACCAGCGTTGCTATAAGCACTGCAATAGCGGCAACAAGAACAAGAGCGTAAACAGAGCTTTTTATAATACGTCTGAATCTGATTTTGTTGCGTTCATATTTTAATTCAGAGCTTATTTCATTAGCGGTAGGAAAATTCTTTGTTTTGAACTTTTTCATATTTTTTCGTTATTATCAATAAACATGCTGTTAAATTCGCTGCATACAGCGCGCAGCCTTGTGATTTTATCATTTATTTCTTTAAGCCTGATTTCTGATCGTTGCTCGCGCTCATAGCATTTTATTTCAGCCTCGGCAATCATATTTTCAGCTTTCTTTTTTGCTTCAGTGATTATGGCCTCGGCTTTTTCTTCAACGTTGGAACTTTTGCTCATTATATTTTCAAGATATTGCTCGGCAGCGGCCTGCGCTGCTTCAAAAACGCCATTTAGTCGAAGTGAAGCGTCTGCAATATTTCCTGCTTCAAGCTCAGTAAGCTGTCTGTTTTTTAGCAGGGCTTCTTTTTCTTTTAATTCTTCCTCCAGCTTTTCTGCCCTCTCTGTTTGAACAAGGAGCAATTCAAGCAGCTGTTTACGAGTCAGTTTTCGGAGTTCTTTCTCTTTCAAAACACACCTCAAAACGACAAAATTTGCGGTTTTAACAACCAATGGAATCTTGCTGTTGTTTTAACCGCTTATCTCTGAAAAAATGTTTTTATTTTCAACAAAAATTATACTCTTTTTGTCAACAAAAGTCAATGAAATAAAGGGGGGATTTTGTACAAAAAAGTCTTATAATTAAAGGGCTTTTGCACAAAAAACGCTGATAAAAATCAGCGTTTTTCTTGTGTGCGTTTTTTGCGGATAAAGCTTATAAAAAAGTAAAACATTCAGTGCAGGAATAGAGCTTTATTTTATGATTTTTGAGAACAGCTGACGCGCATGGTCTGCCGCAGCTTTAACATCTTCGTAATTCTTTCTTTTTTCCACATTCCAAGTGTTTTCTGCAATGAAGGGGAGACGCTCAGCAACGCTTTTAAGGCCGTCGGCGCGTCCAAGCGCACCATTTGCATAATAGTCGGTATTTTCAACGAAATCGCCCCAGGAGTTAAGCTGACCTCCAATGAGATTCTTGCTTTCAGGCATTCTCATAGCACCATTGTGATAGGGAGAAGCGTCGTTGATAGTGCCAAAGGAGCGGATGTCCCAATTATAGCAATCCTTTTCGCTGTAAACCCAAAGTGGAGTCACAACGTATGTGGGGAGCCAAGAACAGTTGATAACCTCAAAGCCGTCTGCAATGAGAGCAGATGCAAGCTGGAAGCTGGAATCCCAAACCATAACTTTAACTTCTTTGGGGATCATAAAGTTTGTGGTTTTATGGAAACCTTCCCAAACGATAGGTGTTTTGCCCATTTCAATAACCTGTTTGGCGTTTTCAGCAATATAGTGAGCAAGGAAACGGAGCATAATCCATTCGCCCTGTGAAATTCCGGGAGCCTCGTCTTCCATATTAAAGCCGAGACTACGACCGTATTCAAGGCACTTTTCGCAACCAAGCCACCAGCCGAGACGTCCTTCGTCTCCGCCTATATGAATGTAATCGGAGTGGGGGAACATTTCGCAAATTTCTCTATATATAGCCTTTGTTCCTTCGATTGCTTCTGCGTGGAAACCGAGGATGCCTTCTTTATCAAATATCTCAGGGTAACATTTCATTATAAGTGTGGTGTGGCCGGGAGTGTCAACTTCAGGAACGATCTGCACGTTTCTCGCGGCAGCATAGCTGTCAAGCTCTGCAATTTCTTCAGGAGTATAGCTTGAACCCTGCTGAGAAAGAAGCGGAAAAGCTTTGCAGGGGAGAGTGAAGCTTAGATCATCAGAAAAATGGATGTGAAGATATTTGATTTTGTAGATCCAACAAAGGTCAACGTAGTTTTTAAGCTCGCAAAGCGGATGGAAGCTGCGTGCTGTGTCAACAAGAAGTCCGCGATAATCACAATCGGGTTTGTCGGTAACAGTTATCTGAGGAAGCATAAACTTTCCCTCAAAAACGGAAGCAAGCTGAAGCATTGCTGAAAAGCCGTAAGCTGCGCCGTATGCATCTCCTGCCAAAAGAGTTACTTTGTCAGCGATAGCAAGGCGATATTCGCCTTCTGTCATGTGAGCGGCATATTCAACTGTGATGTCGGCGTCATTTTCGCTGAGAAGAAAATCGAGTTCCAAAGACTTCTTAGCTTGAATAGCAAAAGTTTGAGCTTGAGCAGAAAAATCTTTTGCGAAAATAACGGGAGAAAAAGCTTTAAGCTCTCCGCTGCCCCACTGACCCTTGGGGGAGGGAATCATATTGTTTATCATAGCTTTAAACGATCCTTTCCAGAATATATATTAATTTTATCACAATCAGGCGTGAAGTGCAATAAGATAGGCGCTTAAATCAGAAAAATTTGACATAAAGAAAATAGTAGAGTAAAATATATCTGTAAGTTATTTGTACATATAGAGGTGCAAAAATGACAAATGTGTTTGACGTAACAGAGTTCGGAGCAGTTGGGGACGGTGTCACAGATTCAACAGAGGCTTTTCAGCGTGCCATTGATAAGGCAGGTGAGGTTAAAGGAGCAGTGGTAGTTCCGCCGGGAATGTATCTTTGCTCAACTCTTTATATGAAACCCGGCGTTTGTCTTGTGGGCTACAGCGGTTGGGGATACAGAGAAACGGGCGGTTCGGTTATAAAACTGAAGTGCGGAAGCTGCGCTTGCCTTATAGATATGACCGGAGCTTTCGGAGCGCGCCTTAGAGATATACAATTGCTTGGCAATCATTGCGCGGGGGAAAATGTTCACGGTGTCTATGTAAAGTGGCAGGACCAGATAAGCCGTCTTAATGACGACCCCGTTCGAGAGGATAATGCTTTGCCGGAAAAATGCCAGATAGGTTTTCGAGAAGATAGCGTTACAATTGAAAAATGCTATATAAAGAATTTCAGCGGTGATGCCGTACATCTTGAGAGGATATGGGCATTCACTATTAAGGACAGTATGTTTGTTGCAAATAAAGGCAATGCAGTTTATATAAATGGTTGGGACGGTTGGATAACAGATTGCATAATGCACACAAACCATGGAGCAGGAATATATACAGACGTTGTATGTGCCGCAGTCACAATGACGGGAAACAGAATTGAATGGAACAGAAACGGCGGTATAAATCTTGTAAATTCTAATCTGCTTAATATAACCGGTAATTATTTTGACAGAGCTTACGGGCCTGCAATAAAACTGATAGGCGATAAAAATGCTTGCCATAACATAACAGCTACGGGAAATATATTTAACCGCAGCGGAAAGCCAAATGGAGATGGTTTCGAAAACGAATATGAAAACAGTCACCTGTATTTTGACAATTGCTATAATCTTGCAGTAACAGGAAACACGTTTATCAGCGGCAAGGATGATTTTGGCGAAGAAGGCGGCCATGGGCCTAATCATTGCGTTGTATTTAAAAGACTTGATTCTTGCGTTATTTCAGCAAATACAATGCAAGGCGGATCCCTAAAAAAATCTTTGGTGGATCTTGGTGAGCATACGGAGAGTAATTGTATAAATAACAATGCTGGTGTAAAATAATTTTTAAAAAGTGAAGTTTTTTTGTGTTTTGATTCGTACTATATACAAAGAAGCAGTGATTGAATAGTATTCTGTTAAAGAATCAGGAGGGAAAAAGTATGAAGAATATTAAAATCAAAAAGCTGGTTATGATGATGCTTGCGGTAGTGTTTGTAATAACAAGCTGTATTGCTCTATCATTGACATCATCGGCAGCCAAAACCGACGAAGGTTTTTCGTATACTATAAGTAGAGAGGCAGTTACGATTACAGGTTATACAGGTGAAGAAACTGAGATAATCATTCCGTCTGAAATAGAGGGATATCCTGTAACGGCGATCGCAGATAATGCTTTTATTGCTGATAATGACATCGAAAGCTTTGTAATCTCTGACAATGTCGAAAAGATTGGAAGGTTATCAATTTGCGGATGCTTAAATTTAAAAAGCTTGCACATTGGAGCAGGTTTGAAATCACTTGGAAAGAATTCTCTGCAATTATTCCCCTCACTTGAAAAAATTACTGTTTCTGAGGAAAACGAAATATTCAAATGTGTAAATAATTGTCTTATCAAAAGGGATACTATTTATTTGGGCTGTAAGAACAGTACCATTCCTGACGATTTAAGTATCACAAGCATTGCAAGCTTTGCATTTTCCAATATTTACGATTTAACAGAGGCTATTATACCGGATAACATTACTTCAATTGGAACGTGTGCGTTTTCAGAGTGCATTTCCTTGAAAAGAATATATATCCCTTGGTCTGTTTCAGAAATTCAGGACAAAGCTTTTTTTAGATGTAATAATATTGAAAGTATAGAAGTTGATATTTTAAATCCTGAATACCATAGCTGTTGTAATTGCCTTGTTGAAACAGGTGAGCAGACGTTGATACATACCAGCAAAAACTGTATTATTCCGTATGACGGTTGTGTAACAGCAATAGGAGACTATGCTTTTGTAGGAAGTGAGTGGTTAACAGAGATATACGTGCCTTTGGGTGTCGAGAAAATAGGAGATAGTGCCTTCTCTAATTGCCCTAATCTTACAAGTATCAAAATTTCAGGAACAGTCGAAAAAATTGCTTATAATGCTTTCGATTGGAATAACAATGTTACTATTTACGGATATAATCAGTCGGCAGCACAGGATTATGCACGTTCACGTTCTATTCCGTTTGTTCAGTTAGAGTATCAGAATGGCCAATGGAATTTGGACAGCGACGGACTTTGGTATTACCTTGGTATTGAAGGTGAGCTGGTATCAAATGTTATTGTGCAGGACAGCAAAGGTTGGTGTTTTATTGGAAATGACGGATATATGGAGAAAGATGTTTGGGTATTTAGATTTCCTAATTGGAATTATTATAACAGAAACGGAATAATCACTTCTGATCCAGTTCTTCGCCAAAACTACGGTATTTGTTACTTTGATTCAGACGGTTACATGGTAATAGATTATTGGTTACATGACGGTTATGGTTGGTGCTATTTTGACGAATATGGTATTCTGACAATAAATCGCTGGGTTAAAGATAGTCAGGGCTGGTGTTACATAGGTGAAGATGGCTATTGTGTAACAAACCGTTGGGTGAAGGATAGTATCGGTTGGTGTTATCTTGATGAAAATGGTAGAATGGCAACAAACAGATGGATCATGGATAGTCAAGGCTGGTGCTATGTAGGTTCTGATGGTTATTGTGTAACAAACAGCTGGATGAAGGATAGCTATGGTTGGTGCTATCTTGATGAGAACGGCAGAATGGCGACGAACCGATGGATCAAAGATAGCCAAGGTTGGTGCTACGTTGGAGAAGATGGCTATTGTGTAACGAACCGTTGGGTTAAAGATAGTATCGGCTGGTGCTATCTTGATGAAAACGGAAGAATGGTTACGAATGATTGGGTTATGGACAGTAATGGGTTGTGTTATATCGGACCGGATGGTTACTGTGTTGAAAACTGAAAAATATATTTGGCAAAAGGCGGCATCGAAGTTGATGTCGCCTTTTGGTTTTGTGTAGCTCACATAACATTCAAAAATCGGAAATAAATAAAAAAAGACATCCGCAAAATAAAGCAACTATTTCTTGCATTTAGTGGAAGTTTGTGGTATTATAGATTGGATTGAAATAAATAATCTAATTAAGAAAGAAGGGACTTTTTCTTATGGCTAACGATGTTAAGAAAAGCGGCGGTTGGAGAACCAACAAGTGGATCAGAGCTGCTATTCCCGCGCTCCTGCTTCATTGCAGTATCGGTACAGTATATTGCTGGTCTATCTTCAGCCAGGAAATTGCTGATTATATCGGCTTCTCCAAAGGCGCAACAGAATGGGCGTTCAGTTTTGCCATTTTTTTCCTTGGTATGTCTGCTGCATTCCTTGGAAACGTTGTTGAAAAGGATATTCACAAATCCTCTCTCATTGCAGCTATCTGCTTCGCAGTTGGTATGGCAGGTACAGGCGGATTTATCTACTACGGCGGTCTTCATAAGGGTAGCGTAGTTGCCCTCATTGGTATCTATGTTTGCTACGGTCTCATTATGGGTATCGGTCTCGGCACAGGATATCTCTCTCCCGTAAAAACACTTATGCTTTGGTTCAAGGATAAGAAGGGTCTTGCAACAGGTCTTGCAGTAGCAGGATTTGGCGCAGCTAAGGCAATTGCCAGCCCCATTATGCAGGGCATGCTCAGCGGTCTCGGCGAAGGTGGCATCTATAAGATGTTCATTATCCTTGCTTGCGTATACTTTGTAATGATGTTTGTTGGACATCTTCTTCTCAAGAAGCCTGATGATTGGCACGAGCCCAGCTCCAACGAAGAGAAGCAGAGCATCATTGCAGTTATCAAAACAAGACCCGTTATGAACTATATCGGTATTTGGATCATGTTCTACATAAACATCACTTGCGGTCTTGCTCTCATTTCTCAGGAGAAGGCAATCGTTAAGTGTATCGGTCTTGCAGGCGTTGTAGGTATCGTTTCCACAGTTTCCGCTATCTTCAATGCAGGCGGTCGTCTCGGACTTTCCGCTCTCGGCGATAAGATGAAGGACAGAAATACAATTTATAAGATCATCTTCATTGCATCCATCGTGATGACAGCTCTCGTTATCGTAACAGGCGGTATCACAAAGGGCGCAGAAAACGGTGTTCTTGCAGCAATCGTTCTCGTGCTTATTATGGTTGTAAATGCAGGCTACGGCGGAGGCTCCTCCAATGTTCCCACTCTGCTTTCTGACCACTACGGTATGGGCAGTATCAGCGCACTCCACGGTATCACACTTTCAGCTTGGGCGTTTGCAGGTCTCACAGGTAACCAGCTTGCAACATGGATCGTTAACCACGTTGGCGATACAGAGGCTGCATACAATCCTGTAGGTTATCAGACAGTGCTTTATGTAACTATTACACTCTATGCGGTTGCATTGCTTCTCAGCTTCATTTTTGTTAAACCTGTTAAGGAAAATAAGTAATAATTGATAACACAAAAACCCGCAGTATATGTGTGGGTTTTTGTTGACTTTGGCTTTGTTTTGTGTTAGTATATTTTTGGCGATAAAATGTGATTTAGTCACAGAAATATAACTGTTTTTATGCTAAAATTTTAACAGAAAACAGAAAAAAGCCGAAAGGATTTATAATAATGGAAAAATGGAAATGTAAAATTTGCGGCTACATTCACGAAGGCGAAATGACAGACGATTTCAAGTGCCCTAAGTGCAGACAGCCCGCTTCAGTATTCGAAAAAATTCAGGAGGAAAAAGTAATGGCAAAGAACATTTACGCAGGAACAAAAACAGAAAAGAACCTTTGGGAAGCATTCGCAGGCGAAAGCCAGGCAAGAAATAAGTATACATATTTTGCTTCCGTAGCAAAAAAGCAGGGATTTGAGCAGATCGCAGCTCTCTTCCTTAAGACAGCTGATAACGAAAAGGAACACGCAAAGCTTTGGTTCAAGGCTCTCGGCGAGCTTGGCGACACAGCTGAAAACCTTCTCCATGCAGCAGAAGGCGAGAACTATGAGTGGACAGATATGTACGATAAGTTTGCTAAAGAAGCAGATGAAGAAGGCTTCCACGAGCTTGCAGAGCAGTTCAGAGGCGTTGCAGCAATTGAAAAGTCTCACGAGGACAGATATCGCGCGCTCCTTAACAATGTAGAAACAGCTCAGGTATTTGAAAAGAGCGAAGTTAAGGTTTGGGAATGCAGAAACTGCGGACATCTCGTAGTTGGCACAAAGGCTCCCGAAGTTTGCCCTGTTTGCAATCACGCTCAGGCTTACTTCGAAGTTCACGCTGAGAATTATTAATTTGAGAGAAAGACCTCCCCGAGAAATCGGGGAGGTCTTTTGCCTTCCCCAGCGGGAAAGGGGAAATGCTTGCGGTGGATGAGGGTTAATGAGACGGACTTTATTAGCCCCGCTAAAGTTTGGTTTTGAAATGCTTTCTTGTAATAGTATTAAAGTAGTGATATCATATAATCAGTAAAGCGCTTTAAAACTATAAAGAGGTGATTATATGTCTATCGGAACAAATATAAAAAGAATACGCCGAGAAAAGGGAATAACTCAGGAAAAACTGGCGGAACTTTTAGGAATAACTCCATCGGCAATTTCACAGTGGGAAACGGATAGAGTTCTTCCTGATATAACACAAATACCTTTGCTTTGCAGCATTTTTGATGTCACTTCTGATGAAATATTGGGGATAAGTAACGATAGCAAAATGCAGGAGATCGATAAAATTGAAGATGAAGCTATTGATCTCATTGATAAAGGTGAGTACGACGATGCTGTTGAAACAGTTAGAAGTGGGCTAAAAAAATACCCTGACTCTTATGATCTGATGCAATCTCTTGCCTATTGTTTGGAGGCACAGAATTCTCGAGAAAGCCTTGATGAGCGAATCGACCTCTACAGTAAAATTCTTAATGATACAAACGATTATACAAAGAATTGGGCAACGGGGAATTTGTGCAGAGCATACGCCATGAAGGGGGAAAATTATAAAGCATTGGAACTTGCTGATAGTGTGATTGAACTTATTTATACAAGAGATAATTGCAGATTGTTTGCTCTCAAAGATACTATGCAGTGGGTGGATGAATCTTGTATTCAAATTAATAAAGCTTTTGAAAGGTTGATTTCGGGTCTGTACCTTGTCGCAAGAATAGTGAAATACCGAATGAATGACGATGAGGCTATAGAACTTTGGCGAAAAATGTTCTTATTCATAGAAACCTATTATGAGAAGGGCGATTATGGAAATAAATATGACATATTGCTTGAGGGGTGTTGCGATGCGGCGCACAGGAGTGCTTCTTTGGGCAAGTACGAACAAGCAGCGAGTTATCTAAAAAAGATGGTAGGCTATATAAAAGAAATTGAGCATTATTTTGCTGACCCAAATAAACGATTTGGGTGTAGTATAAGAATGCTATTGCATACTTCTTTAGTTCCTCATTTTGACGAAAGTTATGCAGAGCTCTTGCATACAGTCGAAGTAGAACTGTTTGTAAAGAAAGCCTATGTAATGCTCGCAAATGAAGAATTTCCACAACTTTGTGAAATGGATGGAGTACAAGAAATTAAAGCATACTTAAAAGAAAAATGTGATCAGTTAGAGGCGTATATCAAGGTTAACCGTGTTGAAGAAGGTTGATAGATATAGGGTGTACCCAAAAGCCTTCTCCTTGAGGAGAAGGTGGCTGTAGCACTTCAACGAAGTTGAAAGTGCGGAAGTCGGATGAAGTATAAAAAATTGTCTTACCCTCATCCACCACTACGTGGTCCCCCTTCCCCCTCAAGTGGGGGAAGGCTAAGAAAAAGGAGCCGTTTGGCTCCTTTTTAATTTTTATAATTGGCGCATAAGTCTTACGTAAAATTCAAATGCTTTAACTGCGCAATCAATACGAACGCGTTCGTTGTTGCCGTGGATTGTCGCTCTTTCTTCTTTTGTAAGGTCCATAGCAGAGAAGCGGTAAACCTTATCGGAAATTCTGCCGTAATGGCGGCTGTCGGAGCACTGCATCATAAGATAAGGTGAAACGATGCAGCCGCGCCAAGTGGATGCAACAGCGGAAGCAACCTTATCCCACGCAGGACAATATGTCTCGGAAATGCGGCTGGGATTCATGCCGTTAAGGAGAGTGATCTCAACGTTTTCATCATCTACAGTCTTTCTCAGATATTCAAGAGCTGAGTCAATATTATCCTCGGGATTGAGGCGCATATTGGAAACCATTGTAGCTTCGGGAGGAATAACGTTTGAGGCAGAGCTGCCTTTCATCTGTGTGAATGCAACCGTTGTTCTCATAATAGCGTTAAGCTCGCCGCCGGAGGACTTGCATATCATATCAAGCACACCCGAGAAACACCAGAGATTAGCAAATATCATTCTGTAAAGGAATGTGGAATGGCGGCCCAATGTGTCAAACATTTCAGCAACGGGCTTGGTAAGGTGAGACTTAAAGGGGTGATTTTCAATCTTGCAGCAAGCGCGTGAAAGTACGCCAACTGGAGTGTGAGGCGCAGGAGCGGAAGCGTGTCCGCCGCCGGACTTCACTTTGTACTGAACGTCCATAAGTCCCTTTTCTGCAATACCGATAACGCCGCAGGGAACCTTAACACCGGGAAAAACGTTTTCAACAACGGCTCCGCCTTCGTCAACAACCATTGAGGGCGTGATACCCTTTTCTTCAAACCAGTCAACAATATTTATCGCGCCCTGACCATTTGTTTCTTCATTGCCTGAGAAAGCAAAATACATATCGTTTTCGGGAACGAAACCCTCAGCAATCAGCTTGTCAGCAGCGCTGAGAACACCGTTTAAGGTGCCTTTAGTATCAAGAGTACCGCGTCCCCATATAACGCCGTCTTCAATAATGGCTTCAAAAGGAGGCTTATCCCACATTTCTTCGTTTACGGGAACAACGTCGTAATGAGCCATCATAACTGCAGGATCACCGTGGTTTTTGCCTTCCCATTTAAAGAGAAGTCCGCGGTCTGCAAGCTGAGTAAATGTACAAGCTTTAAAAACGTTTGGATAAAGATCAGGGAGCATATCAATAAGCTTCTCAAATTCAGCATCGTCTTCAAGAGACTGATCGCGATAGGAAACTGTTTTGCAACGAACGAGGCGACAAAGTCGATCTGCTATAAGATCGCGATCAAGAGTTTCTTCGCCCTCAATCAACTTAGCGTTTTCCTTTGGCTTAAATGCAGCTGTGCGGATAAGAAGAACTGCAATGAAAACGATAAGCAGGGCAGGAATAATAAGTAAAAATTTCATTATCAGATAAGTCCTTTTTTATACATAATTCTTGCAACTGCAATAGTGAAGAGAACTCCAACGGGAACCATAATGCCAACTGTGCTCTTGTCAAGTGCGGGAACAAAAATGAACAGAACCAGCATAAGGATTATGGGTGCAATGGAAAGTTTTGCGTTCTTTGAAACGAAAACAACAGCAAGTCCGCCGAAGAGGGCAGGGAGCATCTGCTCAAATGCAGGAGTGAGAACTTCGCTTTCAAGAACAGGTGTTAGGGGAGCGATGAGAATAACTCCAATAATTATGATGATCGTGGTGACAATACTTGAAACTGCAATGGAGATAGTTGAAATAATTTCGCCTTCTTCAGAGCTTGCCTTAACATTTGCTCTTTCCATAGCGTCAATTGCGCAGGGCAGCTTCAGGTTTGAAATATTGCCTGTAACAAAGGAGAGATATGCGCCGCCCGCGCCAAGCATGGGAATGTATGTAAACATTTCAACAATACCAACAGCCCAATACATAGGCATAACGGCGAGAGCTCCTTTAAGAAGAGCATTCCACTGAGGAACGGTTTTGAACACAAGGCAAACTGCAATAGGGAAAAGGAGGATAACAAGGCAAAGTGCTATGCCCCAGATTCGACCATCGCGATGAACACTTTCAAGATACGTAAGCTTTTCTTTTTTCATTGTTAAATCTCCTTTCTTAAGATAACCAGCTTGTTATCGGAATAGCAGCAGCCATTCCGCAAACAAGGCTTATGGGAAGTGCGTAGTCATTCATCCATTTCATGGACTTAACTTTTGTTGCGCAAAGTCCGCAGATGGCCATAACAACTGCAGAAACCGCCATAACCAGGACGGGAATAAGTCCAACGAAATCACCTGAGAATGCTCCTGAAACATCGCAGAAAACATAACCGAGAAAAGCTGAGATCATACCGAGAAACATTGAATTGTTTAGTATTTCTCCCCATTTTTTGTCGCTTTTTTCAATCGCTTTTATACCGCCCTGTATCTTCTTGGTGAGAAGAGGAACAAATATCAGTCCAACTGCAATTCCTAGTGTCATTACAGAAAGTACAGTAGCAAAAGCGGAAGCGTCTGTTATCTGAGTTGCTGTGTTGAGGCCAAGAGCTTCAAGGGCGGAGTTTGCCGCGATAGATTCATACGAAAGAGAACCTATGACAGAAAGGCGAAGCCAAGGAAGCGCAATGCCAAGGCTTTTTGAAAGAGTTGCAACGCCAACGAGAATTGCAACTGCGGGAGCTATTGTGAAAATTGCAGCACTTGAAATAGTTTTGCTGACGATTTCTTTTGCAATGCCAAGCTCTTTTGCGCGTTTAATTGCGCGCACGAGAAAATATACTGATTGAGCAAGAACAAATGCAATAACAATTCCGACCATAACGAACAGGAACGGGCTGTTTACATTAAAATCCATAAAACTTTTCTCCTTAAATTTATTAACGTCATTTTACCATAATTTTATTGTTTCTTCAAGCTGTTAGCAAAATAAAACTCAACTAATATATAATCAATGTTATGTTTTGGTTATTTTTTTGTAAATAAACTGTTGAAAATGTGAAAATACTATTGTATAATAGTCATATTAGATTATTGTGCGAAAAAGGTCGTAAAAATATGAAACTTGTTGAAGATAAGATAAGAGACTTGGGAAAGATTGGTGAGGGCGATGTTCTCAAGGTAGATAGCTTTCTTAATCACCAGATGGATCCTATGCTGCTTGCAGATATGGGAGATGAATTTTACCGTCTTTTTGAAAATGAGGGTGTAACGAAAATTCTTACAATAGAAGCATCGGGTATAGGTATTGCAATGATGGCTGCATACAAATTCGGCGTTCCTATGGTATTTGCAAAAAAAACAAAAACAAATAATATCTATGCGGATGTGTATAAATCTACAGTTGAGTCATACACTCACAAGAAAACTTACGAAATAATCGTTTCGAAAGAATTTATCAAGCCCGGGGACAAAATTCTTGTAATAGACGATTTTTTGGCAAAGGGCAGCGCACTTCTTGCGCTTATCAGTCTTGTCAAAGCAGCCGGCGCTGAAGTGGTTGGTTGCGGCGTTGTTATAGAAAAAGCATATCAGGGCGGCGGCAAGATCGTTCGCGATATGGGTATCAGAGTTGAAAGCCTTGCGCGAATCAAGGAAATGAGCGTTGAAGGCGGAATAACATACTGCTGAAACAGTATGAGATAAAAGCATAAGAGAGAAAAGAGCACAGAAAATGAAGAAATCTGTCAAAGCAGATCTCAACCGTAACTTTTCACTCTTCACTTTATTATGATTATCTCGGGATTCCCGTGATATAAATAAATTTATAATATTCTTATTTGGAGGACAATTAAGATGAACAGAAGAATTCTTGCTATTCTTCTCGCAATGGCTCTTGTATTCTGCGCATTCAGCTTCACAGCTTGCAACCAGAACAATGACGGCGAGAACGAAGGCGAAGACAAGATCAAGATCGGCGTAATCAGCGTTGGTGACGAAAATGAGGGTTACACATACGCTCACATGGACGGCATCAGAAAAGCTGCTGAGAAACTCGGTATTGATGAAGCAACACAGATCATCTGGAAGAACAACATCCCTGAGAGCGAGCTCTGTAAGGACGCAGCTCTTGACCTTGCTGACGCAGATTGCGATCTCGTAATCTCCAACAGCTACGGCCATCAGGACTTTATGCAGGAAGCTGCAACAGAGTGTCCCGATGTACAGTTCGTTTCAATGACAGGTGATAAGGCTGCCAACAGCGGTCTTGACAATCTTGCAAACGCATTCACTAGCGTTTACCAGTCCCGTTACGTATCCGGTGTAGTTGCCGGTATGAAGCTCGCTGAACTTGTAAAAGACGGCAAGCTCACAGATGCTAACTACGATGCAGACGGTAACATCCTTCTCGGTTATGTTGGTGCATATCCTTATGCAGAAGTTGTATCCGGTTACACAGCTTACTATCTCGGCGTTAAGAGCGTAGTTGAAAACGTTTCTATGCTCGTTCAGTACACACAGTCCTGGTTTGACATCGCAGCTGAAGGTGAAGCAGCTAACGCTCTTCTTGCTAAGGGTTGCGTAATCATCTGCCAGCATGCTGACTCCACAGGCGCTCCTGCTGCTGTTGAAGCTTCTCTTAAGGCAGGTAACGTTTGCTATTCCGTTGGTTACAACGTAGATATGCTCAGCGTTGCTCCCAATGCAGCACTCACATCTGCAACAAACAACTGGGCAGTATACTACGAATACCTTTTCAACGCTGTTATGAAGGGTGAAGAAGTTAAGACAAACTGGTCTGAAGGCTATGCAACAGATGCAGTTGCTATCACAGCTCTCGGCGCAAGCTGTGCAGAAGGCACACAGGAAAAGGTTGAGTCCGTTGTTAAGGCTCTCAAGGACGGCACACTTAACGTATTCGATACAGATTCTTTCACAGTTAACGGTGAACATCTTGAAAGCTACAAGGTTGACCTTACAGGTGACTTTGATACAGACGACGAAGGTGATAAGGAAGCAATCTGGGATGGTTACTTCCACGAGTCTGAGCACCGTAGTGCTCCTTCCTTCGATATTCGTATCGACGGTATAACAGAGCTCTCTGACGAGCAGTAATTTGATAAACGACCAAAGGGAAGCCAAGAACGGCTTCCCTTGTGGTGTGTTTAAAGAATAATGAATAATGAATGATGAATAATAAGAGGAAAAACTGACCGCGTCTGTTTATAGCCTAATTTATTCACTATTCATTTTTCACTATTCACTTTTCACTAAATAATGAATTGCGGGGTGTAGTTTTGGAGACAAAAACAGCTATCAGGTTGAGCCATGTTACCAAAACCTTCGGGCCTGTTGTTGCAAACAACGACGTTAGCCTGGAGATCCGCCACGGCGAGATTCTTTCTCTGCTTGGCGAAAACGGTAGCGGTAAAACCACACTTATGAATATGCTTTCGGGTATTTATTATCCCGATAGCGGCACAATTTATGTAAATGACGAAGAAGTAACAATTAGCTCTCCCAAGGATGCGTTTGATTGCGGTATCGGTATGATCCATCAGCATTTTAAGCTTGTTGATGTATTTTCTGCTGCAGAGAACGTAATTCTCGGTATTGATGAAAAATGCTCTAGTAAAGAAGCAGAGGAAAGAATCACTGATATCTGCCGTAAATACGGTTTTGATATTGATCCTAAACAGAAGGTTTATGAGATGTCCGTTTCGCAGAAGCAGACTCTTGAAATCATTAAGGTTCTTTATCGCGGTGCAAATATTCTTATTCTTGATGAGCCCACAGCTGTTCTCACTCCTCAGGAAACAGACAAGCTGTTTGATATTATCAAGAATATGAGAGATGACGGAAAGTCCGTTATCATCATCACACACAAGCTTCACGAGGTTCTTCGTATTTCCGACAGAGTTTCTATCCTTCGTCGCGGCGAATATGTAGGAACTGTTGAAACTAAAGATGCAACAGCACTTTCTCTGACAGAAATGATGGTTGGTAAAAAGGTTGAACTTAATATTGACCGTCCCGAACCAGTTGATCCTAAACTTCGTCTTGAAATCAGAAACCTGACAGTTAAAAATTCTGAAGGTTTCAATGTTCTTGATAACGTGAATTTTGATATATATAGCGGTGAGATTCTTGGTATAGCAGGTATTTCAGGCTGCGGTCAAAAGGAACTGCTTGAAAGTATTGCAGGTCTCCAGATGACAGCGCCCGGAAGCAGCGTTATGTATACAGCTCCCGATGCAGATGAGCCTGTTCAGCTGCTGGGAAAAAATCCCCGTCAGATAAAGAATATGGGTATCAGTCTTTCCTTTGTACCTGAGGACCGACTTGGTATGGGACTTGTTGGTTCTATGGGGATGACAGATAATATGATGCTCAAAAGCTATAACGAGGGAAGATCTTTCTTCACAGAAAAGAAGGCACCCAAAGAACTTGCAGAACGTATTATGCAGGAACTTGAAGTTATCACACCCGGTGTCAATACACCTGTTCGTCGTCTTTCGGGCGGTAACGTACAGAAGGTTCTTGTAGGTAGAGAGATTGCCGCAGGACCTAAGGTGCTTATGACTGCTTATGCCGTAAGAGGCCTTGATATCAACACATCATATACTATCTATCGTCTTCTCAACGAGCAGAAGAAAGCAGGCGTTGCCGTTGTTTATGTTGGAGAGGACCTTGACGTTCTTATGGAGCTTTGTGATAAGATCCTCGTGCTTTGCGGCGGCAAGCTTAACGGTATCGTAGATGCAAAAACAAGTACAAAAGAAGAGGTTGGTCTGCTTATGACTCACCTCAGAACTGAACAGGAGGAAAAATAAGATGGCAAATAAAGTAAAACATCATAGAGAACCTCTTGTCAGAATTGTAAAGCGCGATAGTATGCCTGTTGCAAAGGCAATTCTTATTCGCGCAATAGCAATTGCGCTTTCACTTGTTGTTTGTGCTGTAGTTATATATGCGATCACAAAGATGAATCCTCTCAAAGTATACGCAACAATGTTTGAGGGCGCATTCGGCAGTAAGCGCAGAATATGGATGCTTGTGCGTGACACGATGATGATGCTTTGTATCGGTGTAGCACTTGCCCCTGCATTCAAAATGCGCTTCTGGAACATCGGTGCTGAAGGTCAGGTTCTTATGGGCGGTATTGCAACGGCTGCTTGTATGATCTATCTTGGTGATGTTCTTCCAACTCCTGTGCTTTTTGCGGTTATGGTAATCACAAGCTGCGTTTGCGGTGCTGTATGGGGCATGATTCCTGCCATATTCAAATCAAGATTTAACACAAACGAAACGTTGTTCACTCTTATGATGAACTACGTTGCAATTCAGATAACAGCTTATTGTGTATCCATTTGGGAGAACCCCTATGGTTCAAATACAGTTGGAATTATCAATCCCCAAACGAAAGCCGGATGGTTTCCCGCGCTCTTTGGGGAGCAGTATATGATCAATGTGTTTATAGTGGCTGCGCTCACTATTGCAATGTTCTTCTATCTGCGCTCAAGTAAGCACGGATACGAGATTTCCGTTGTAGGTGAGTCTGAGAATACAGCAAGATATGCAGGTATTAACGTTTCCAAGGTTTTTGTACGTACAATGATCATCTCCGGTGCGGTTGCAGGTCTTGCAGGATTTATCGCTGTTTCAGGCGTAAGCCATACTATCTCAACTGACACAGCAGGCGGCAGAGGATTTACGGCTATTATCGTAGCTTGGCTTGCAAAATTCAATACATTCACTATGGTGCTTATTTCTGTGTTGATCATTTTCCTTGAAAAAGGAGCAATTGAGATTGCATCAAAGTTCCAGCTCAGCGAGTATGCTTCCAAGATAATCACAGGTATCATCCTGTTCTTTATCCTTGGCAGTGAGTTCTTTATAAACTATAAGCTCATAATCGGTAAGAAGGGAGCGAAGTAATATGGATATGTTAGTAACTCTTATTCAGGCAGCTGTCGCTTTCGGTACGGTTATTATGTTTGGCTGCGTTGGTGAGATCCTCACAGAAAAATCAGGCAGCCTTAACCTTGGTGTTCCCGGTATAATGTATATCGGTGGTATTGCCAGCCTTGCGGGAACATTCCTTTATGAAAGATCAACAGAAAACCCCAGCACATTCGTATGCCTTGTTTTAGCGCTTGTTTGTGGTATTGTTGGCTCAATGCTGGCGGGTCTTCTGTTCGGATTCCTGACAATCACTCTCAGAGCAAACCAGAACGTTTGCGGTCTTGCGCTTACAATCTTCGGCACAGGTATAGGTAACTTTTTCGGTGGCTCTCTCAATAAGCTGGCAGGCGGTGTAGGCCAGATTTCAGTTCCTACAACAAGTGCAGCATTCAGAGCGAGAATTCCTTTCCTTGCAGATCTTGGCGTTTTCGGAGATATATTCTTCCAGTACGGTTGGATGGTTTTTGCAGTTATTGTAATTGCAATTCTGCTTCATTTCTTCCTTAACCGTACAAACACAGGTCTTAACCTGAGAGCAGTTGGTGAAAATCCCGCAACAGCAGATGCCGCAGGTATCAATGTAACAAAGTATCAGTACCTTTCCGTATGTATCGGTGCTGCTATCACAGGTCTTGGCGGCGTTTATTACGTAATGGACTATATCAAGGGTACTTGGGCAAACGACGGCTCAATTGAAAAACTTGGTTGGCTTGCACTTGCTCTTGTTATATTCACAACATGGAAGCCTCTCAATTCTATCTGGGGCGCGTATGTATTCGGTGTGCTTTATTGGGCATATTATTATATTCCCGGTCTCACACGAAGCAGCCAGGAACTCTTCAAAATGTTGCCTTACGTTGTAACAATAGTAGTTCTTGTATTTATCAGTGTTCGTAATAAAAAGGAAAATCTCGGTCCTGCACATCTTGGCAGATCCTATTTCCGTGAAGAAAGATAACTTATAAAAGGTTCCCGGTATAATGGGAACCTTTTTGCATGATGATACGGTGTAGTATATTTTAACCGAGCCTTAATCGAAACTTGTGAATATTTTCAATATTATTTAAGAATTAGTGCAAAACTGTTAACAATTGGTTATTATACTTATATACTAATATCAATAATGATTATATTGCCGATTTGGCAGAATGGAGAAATAATGCAGTATTATTCAGAAAAGCTTGATGCTGTTTGTGAAGAATTAAAAACTGATAAAGTAAATGGTCTTTCTCAGGCAGAGGCTGAAAAGCGAATAGGGCAGTACGGAGAGAATAAGCTCCGTGAAAAGAAGAAAAAATCTTTGTTTATGAGATTTGTCGATCAGTTTAAGGACGTTATGATCCTTATTCTTCTTGCAGCTGCCGCAGTATCTTTTGTGATAGCAATTGTTGAGAAGGACCCCGGTGAGCTTTTTGAGCCAATACTTATTTTGCTCATCGTTGTTCTCAATGCAATCATAGGTGTTTTTCAGGAAAGTAAGGCAGAAAAAGCCCTTGATGCACTTAAGAGTATGTCCGCTCCCCATGCAAGAGTTATCCGCGATGGAGTAGAAAAGGTTATAGAGTCTGCATATCTTGTTCCCGGAGATATTATTCACCTTGAAGCTGGTGACTTCGTTCCTGCAGACGTACGCCTCATTTCAAGTTCATCACTTAAGAGTGAGGAATCAGCGTTGACAGGTGAAAGTGTACCCTCCGAAAAAGATGCAATGGCAGAGATAGCTGAAAACGCATCTCTCGGTGACAGAAGCAATATGCTGTTCTCAGGCTGTAGCGTAACTTATGGTACAGCAACAGCAGTTGTCTGCGGTATAGGAATGAACACAGAAATGGGTAAGATAGCAAATATGCTCGATAATGAGGAAAACGCACAGACGCCTCTTCAGCAGAAACTTGCCCAGCTTGGAAAATATCTTGGAATAGTTGCTCTTGCAGCTTGCGCTATTATTTTCATTGTAGGCGTTGCAAACGAGATTCCCGTGCTTGAAATATTTATGACAAGCGTTTCTCTTGCAGTATCTGCAATTCCCGAAGGTCTTCCTGCAATCGTAACGGTTGTTCTTTCCATTGGCGTTCAGCGAATGGTTAAGAAAAATGCCATTATCAGAAGACTTCCCGCAGTTGAAACTCTCGGTAGCGCATCAGTTATTTGTTCTGACAAAACAGGTACTCTGACACAGAACAGAATGACTCTTGTTTCCGTTTATGTTGACGGTGAAGAGAACAGAGTGGATATTGAAAATGCAACAGACGAAAAGAGTATAGACCTGCTTCGCCGTTCAACTCTTTGTTGCGACGGTGCTATTAACGTAACCGATGAAGGCGTTCAGCATATTGGTGACCCTACGGAAACAGCAATCGTATATGCGGCATATCAGAAGGGTATGACAAAAGCTGATCTTGAAAAGGAATATCCCCGTATTCTTGAATTCCCCTTTGATTCTGACCGTAAGCTTATGACAAGCATTAACGAAATTGACGGTAAAAAGATCGCTATCGTTAAGGGCGCCTTTGATATGATGACAAAGCTATGTGTTAAGGGTGATATAGATCGCGCTCGTCAGATCAATAACGAAATGAGCGAAAGTGCTCTCAGAGTTCTTGCAATTGCGTATAAAGAACTTGACAGTATTCCTGAAAATGCGCAGGCGGCTGATGTAGAGTGTGAGCTCACATTCCTTGGCCTCGTAGGTATGATCGACCCTGCTCGTCCTGAAGCAAAAGCTGCAGTTGAAGTTTGCCGAGGCGCAGGTATACGACCTATTATGATCACCGGTGACCATGTTATCACAGCCACAGCAATCGCAAAAGAACTGGGTATCTATAGAGAAGGTGACCGCGCAATCACAGGCGCTGAGCTTGATAATATGACAGATTCTGAGCTTGACGAAAATGTTGAAAGCATTTCAGTTTATGCAAGAGTTTCTCCTGAAAATAAGATCAGAATCGTTAAGGCTTGGCAGAGAAAAGATAAGGTTGTTTCCATGACGGGCGACGGCGTAAACGATGCTCCTGCGCTTAAAGCGGCAGATATCGGTTGCGCAATGGGTATCACAGGCACAGACGTTGCTAAGGGTGCTGCTGATATGACTCTCACCGACGATAATTTTGCAACAATTGTTGATGCTGTCCGCGAGGGAAGAGGTATTTACGCTAATATCAAAAAGGTTGTAGGCTTCCTGCTTGGAACAAATATCGGTGAAGTTATTGCAGTATTTGTAGCAATGCTTCTGTGGCATAGAAGCCCTCTTCTTTCAATGCAGTTGCTTTGGATAAACCTTGTAACAGATTCACTTCCTGCAATTGCGCTTGGTATGGAAGATGTTGAAAGCGATATAATGGAAAAAGCACCCAAGCCTAAAAAGGAAGGACTCTTTGCAGGCGGCCTTGCCATAAGAGTTGTGTTGCAGGGCGCAATGTTTGCTGTTCTTTCTTTGCTTGGTTTCTATTTCGGTTGGATTATGACAAACAATGTTGCAGGCGGACAGACACTTGCGTTTATGGTGCTTGCAATTTCTCAGGTTATTCAGGCGCTTAATATGCGAAGCGACCGTTCACTCTTTAAAATAGGCTTCTTTACAAATAAAACGCTTAATCTGGCGCTTCTCGCGTCTCTTGTGATGATTGCAGTAGTACTGTTCACACCCCTTCGCGTTCCCTTTGGAATGGTGATTCTTCCCGGCAAGCTTTATCTTATAGGACTCGGTCTTGCTCTTGTTCCTATGGTTGTAATGGAAGTTTCCAAGGCTATTGCAGCGATAATGAATAAGAAAAAGAAATAACAAAAACAGGCTGTTTTTTGACAGCCTGTTTTTCTATAATGAATCAATATTTAAAACCATACGGGAATTTATATTTAATGATGACTGTATTGCTGCCTTTTTCAAGGTGTGGTAAAATTAGTATACAGAAGTAAAGGTACCTTAAACTGCACTGAAAAATATATGAGGTAATTGTTATGAAAAAAACATTTGGTCAGATAGTTCGCGAAAAGAGAAAAATGTTAAGTCTTTCACAGGCGGAGTTGGGAGAAAAAATCGGAGTTTCAGTTCAAACAGTTTCGAGATGGGAATGTGACGGTGGTATGCCTGATATATCACAGATAGTTCCTCTTGCAAAGGTCCTAGGAACAACAACAGATATTTTGCTAGGCATGGAAAATTCAGAAGATGAGGCAGTTGAAACAGTTTTAACTGAGGTGCGGAATATTTGGAACAACGCAAAAATCAACAATTCAGTTGTAGGAACAAGAAATTGTGATTATCGAAAAGCAGTGTATGAAAAATTGAGGGAGATAGTTCGCAAATATCCAACTAATCTTCGTTTGCTTGAAGCGTACACAAATAACGGAGTATCATATTTAAAAAATATTGTTGTGCATCATTTCTTTGAGGTTCCCGAAAAAGAAATTCATAATATGTATGTTGAATTGGAACGGATGATAAATACAAGATTGAATTTCGAAAGTGAACTAAATAAAAAAGAAGCTGCAAAGCATTTGTTGGCGTCTTTATATGCTATTATGGGGAACAAAGAACGCGCTATAGCTGAAACAGAAGAACTTTCAGCTGAAATGAAGTACTACACTCAAATCAGAATAGCGATGAATATGAGTGATCATGATGAACGGCTTACATCAGCAAAAAAACTGTTCCATCATTCGGCAAGGGAACTGTTGTACGCATTTGACCATCTAAGCGGCGCCTATGCAGCTTTGGGTGAACCTGAACGCGACAATGCAATCAAGATATTTGAAAAGTTTTCCGATGCGGCTGATTTTCTTGAAAGTTGTCTTGATAGTGAATTTATATATTACTATAAAATTTGGATAAATAAATGTATATGTGTTCAATATATCCGAGCAGGAGAGTATGACACAGCACTTGACTATATTGAAAAAATGACGGATAGTTGCGAGAAATTCTGGAATATATGTATGAAGGAATGTGACGAGGACGGAACGGTTCCTCTGTATGTGGAAACTGAAGTAAAAAATAGGGTTTGGACCACTTGCTCTAAAGATGAACTTAGAAAAAAACTGGAATGTGAACTTATAGAAAGCTGGGGCGAACTAGGAGATAAAGAAAACAATCCCGTTGTCACAAGTGAGAGATACAAGAGATGCTTTGAGAGAGTGAGTAATTTGAAAGCATAAACGATAATTTAGCGCTATAAGGCTTCCCGCAACTGTTCTTCGGAAAGTTGGTGGGGAAGCTGGCTAACTGCTGATT
>JAGAPL010000101.1 GCA_017623255.1 Clostridia bacterium | reverse complement strand
TACGAGTCTTCTCTTTCTTTTGTCTGTAAGTGATATGCTGACTAAAGTCAGCGTGATATTTTCGCTTTGCGAAAGTGATATTAAGTCCTTTGGACTTAGTGATATTCTATTCGCCCCTAAACTTGCGAAGCAAATATCACTTGGCGTAAGCCGAATAACACTGCGTAGCAATAGAACTCGCCGTAGGCGAATAGAGTTGCGTGATACTCCGCTTGGAGTATCACGCATAAGGTGCTTTTTTGTTTTTTACATAAGCTGATCGTTATAATGAGCTCTTTCTCCGCCGATGAATTTTGCTCTTGTGCGAGCGGCGTTAAGATTTGCTTCGCCTATCTTATTATTAACAAGGCGCAGAGGCACTGCAACTTTTTTGAGGTGCATACCGATAAGAGTCATTCCGATATCAATGCCTGCATCGGCTTTGATCTCTTCAAGGGCAACGGGATCGCTCATATATTTATAAGCTGCTGTTGCAAACGAACCGCCTGCCTTGGGGAAAGGAACAACGTTCACTTCTTCTGCTCCCTTTGATGCCGCTCTCTCAATTATAATAGCGCGGTTAAGATGCTCGCAGCACTGGGCCGCCATATAAATACCTGCTCCGTCAAAAACTTCTGCAAGACCAAGATATATAGCTTCAGCCGCTTCGGGCACAGATGCGCTGCCGATTTTTGAGCCGCACACCTCGCTTGTGGAGCAGCCTATAACAACTGTCATTCCGGCTTTAAGTCCTGCAGCTTCTATAAGCTCCTTTGCTACTGCCTTTGCCTGTTCTTTTATCTCTGAATACATATTTTCACTTCCTTCGGCACTATTTTATCACCAAAAATGCCTTATGTCAATTCCACAGTGTCCCCAAGGGCAAGAGAATAAATCAAAACCTGATCTATTTCGCGCCCGAGAATATCTGCGCACAACTTCTTATATGTAAGAAGCTGATTTTTATGGCGCGATATAAGCTTTTCTTCCGCAAGAGCTCTATGCTCAAGCTCCTCTTTGGTGAGTCGGTCGGTCTTGTAGTCCACAAGAACGGTTTTTCCGTCTTTGTCGGTGAACAAGCAGTCCACAACGCCCTGCACGCATATCTTAACTTCATCCTCTGAGAGAAGACGACGCTTTTCCTCGTTTTCCGTGAAGGAAAGCGCAGGAACAAGAGAGTTAAAGCGCACTTCGCGATAAATTTCACGGGCATTCTTTATTCTTTGATACAAAGCTGAAGCGGCAAATTTTTCTATCTCATCAAATCGGATAAGCTCCTTTGCTTGATTTGATATAAATCTCATTTTGCAAAGGCGCTCGGCTTCAGAAGCAATATCACACGAAAGGCTGTCAAAATTGCAGAACTGCAAAAACAAATGGGTTGCTGTTCCCATTTCGGCTGCAGTTGCTTTTTTCTCGCCCGATAAAAATGAAGGCGCCGGAGGGGCTTCTTTTTCGTCGGTATATCCCGTATCAAGCACTGTGGGAGAAAGCTTTGAAACAGGCAGCTTTGAAGGAATGTCGGAAAGATAAGACTTTTCATATGAAAAATCAAGGCGATCTTTTAGCTTTTGTGCAAATCTGCGTATTTTTTCATTATCAAGCGCAACTTGTGCTTCAGATTCTTTTTCTTCGCAGCTTGAAACGCTTGCCGTCACCATTTCAAAGCTATGATGGCCCATATTGGAGCTTGCCGCATCAAGAACCCAGGTTCCCCAGCTGTTCACAGAGCAAACGTTATGATCCGTTGCGCCAACGGCAACTCTGTTTAAGCTTTTTTCCAGCGTTTTCTCAGCATCGTCGCTTTTCATTGTGACGATTATCTTCTCACGCGCTCTTGTGAGAGCCACGTACAAAACTCGCATTTCCTCTTCAATATCCTTCTGCTTTGAACGAAGGGCGGCGGCACGCCTGAAGGGATTATCGCATTTCACTATTCCGTCAGGGTCGGGAAGCTTTGAGAAAAGGCCGAAATCAGAATCAATAATTGCAGATCTCTTACTGTCACTCATATTGAATTCTCTTGCTCCGTCCGAAATAAAACAAACGGGATATTCAAGACCTTTTGAACGGTGCACTGTTATTATCGTCACCGCATTTGCATCACTTGCCGCCTCTTTTGCTTCCGTTTGCGACATAAGACCTTTAAGATAGAGAATAAAATCGTGAAGTCCGCCCCCCCCTGCGGCGCAGGCAAGAGAATGGGAGTACATTCTGCGAACCGAGCGTCTGAGCCTTCCGTTTCCGCTGTCGTCTCGCAAAGCGTTGAAGCCTGAATCTGTTATTATCATATAAAGCAGCTTGTGGCAAAGCATATTCCTTGATGCTTCTCTGTAATAATCAAGCTTTTCAGTGAAAGCGGTGAGACGCTTTGAAAGATCGTCGGAATTATTTTCCGCGTATTTTTTAACCGAATACCAAAGAGGCTCCTTATCCCTTCCTCTGAGTTTTACAAGCTCCTCCATCGTAAATGCAAATAAGGGGCTTTTCATAGTTGCGGCAAGATAAACGTCCCTTGTGGGATTGTCAATTGCGGAAAGCAAACTCAGAAGGAGCAGCACCTCGCTGTAGTTAAAAAAGCTTTCGGTTGCGCTGTTTTTAACGGGAATCCCTCTGTTTTCCAGAGCCTTTTTATAAACAGACGCATTTTTGCCCGTTCTGAGCAGTATTGCAATGTGCTTCGGCTGAAGCACTTCGCCGTTTCTAAGAGTTTCCCTTCGGAGCATTTCTTCAATTCTTGACGCAACATAATCTGCCTCAAAACTCTCCGATGCGCCTTCTGTTTTTTCAACTATACAAATTTCCGCTTTTGCTCCGCCCTCTCCCTTATCCTTTGCGCAAACGAGCCTGTCGGCATCTTCAAAGGGGGTTTCGCTATGAGGAAAAATATAATCGGAAACAAGGTTTGAAAAATCTATAACTCCCGAATCGGAACGATGGTTTTCACTCATGAAAATTGCCGTTCCGTTTTCGGTTTCTTCGTATTCTTTTCTGTATTTAACGAATATTTCGGGGCAAGCACCACGAAAACGGTATACCGACTGCTTCACGTCGCCAACCATAAAGCGACTTCCGCAAGCGGAAATTGCCGTATAAATCATATCTTGCAATCGGTTTGTGTCCTGATATTCGTCAATAAATATATGGTCGTATTTTTTTGCAACCGCCATCGCCTCGGCAGTTGGCTCGCCGTTTTCACCGCAGAAAAGCTTAGCTGCGAAGCGTTCTATATCATTGAAATCAACTTTCCCGCGCTCACGCTTAGCCTCGGAAAATCTTCTGTCAAATTCAGAGAGCACCTGCCCAACTGCCCTTGAAAGTCTGTTGTTTTTTTCCATAGTTTCCAAAAGCATTTGGTTTGAAACGGAAAAATAGTTTTCATAAAGATCATCAAGCTCTTTTTTGAAACGAGTTTTGGCTTCTTTAAATCGCTCGTATTCTTCTGTGGAGAATTCCTTTTTAACAGATGCAGATTTGGGAAGGATCACGTTTGAAAGAAAGCTTCTTGAGCGTTCATATCCCAAATTGCTGACAGAACAAAGCTGCCTTGCAATTTCTGCAGTTTCCATTGCAACGGGCGCATTTTTTTCAGTTGGCTCGTATTGTGAAAGCTCATCCGCCATTTGCTCAAAGAGAAGCGAATAGTGAGCTCCCATATCCCTCATCCTTTTCGCAACTGAGGTGCCAACGCCTGCTAAAAGAAAATCTTCTGAAGAGTTTTCCTTTATGAGAAATTCGCTCTCAAGTCCCAGACGCATAAGGTCATCCCAAAGGGAAAGAAGGGTGCCGTCAAGGCTTTCATCATCTCTTGCGCCCGAAAGAGCATCGCAGAGAAGGTGGAAATCTTCAACTTCAACCTGCCCCTCAAAAAAGTCGCTGACAGTGTCCAGCATAATCTCCTTTTTCATTTCCGCAACATACGCTTCTTCGCAAACGGAAAAATCGGGCGGAAGTGAAAAGCGAACAAAATACGGCTTTAATTCGCTGAGAAGAAAGCTGTGAGTGGTGGATATAGCCGCGCCTTCAAGATCACGAAGCTGTCGCACAAGTCGCTTGTCGGAAGGATCTCTTGCAATAGCTTCTGTGAGCGCGGCAGCTATTCTTGTTTTCAGCTCTGCGGCTGCATCATTGGTAAAGGTGACGATGAGCATTCTTGAAATTTCCGCGTTTGACTCGGGGTCTTCAAGAAGCTCGATTATTCGCTGAGTCAGCGTTGCGGTTTTTCCGCTTCCTGCGGCGGCAGAAAGAAGCAGATTTTTCCCTCTGAAATCAATAGCTTCTCTTTGCTCTTTATTCCAATTGAAATTTGCCATTGCTTCTTTCCTTTCTTAAGAATCACGCCTGCAAACAGGACGCATTTTACAATATTCGCAGGGGCTTCTGCCGTCGTGATCCTCGGGAGAGGCAGAACATTCTCCGCTTCGCATTTTAATTCCTGCTTCGGCTATTGCTTTGCATAAAGCGTCTCTTATCTCGTCCATCTGTTCTCTTGATGCAACGGAGCTTCTCGCAGAAAGAGTTCCGTCCTTTTTGAAGGATGCAGGAATATATTTTCCCTCACCCAAAGGCTCCATCGCGCGAATAATATCTTCGTCCTCAAGCACGATGCCCGTTCTCGAAATTGCCTTTTCAACTATACCCCTGGCGTCCTCACGGCTGACGGGAGAGGCCGAAATTGCTTCGCCCGGTCGGGCTGAGAAATAAACCGCGCCTGCAGGAATAAGCTCCTCGCCCTTTGGCGCTATCTCGCGGCGGAAATCACAATCGGGACAGCCGCAAATCGAAAACAGATACAAAAGTAACTGAACATTTCTGCCGCCGACAACTTCCTCAAGGCTGAATTTCTTCGTGCCCGTTTTATAATCGGCAACTCTGATATATACTTTATCGTCTTCACGATAGCTGTCAAGTCGGTCAACGATACCAATAAGTGACATAACACTTCCGTCACCCAAGGGGATCTCAAGGGGAGGAAGGGCATCGTTTCCAACCTTCATTTCAAAATCATAGGGCTTGAAACGTGACTGAGAAAACTCGCGGTTGAGAGATGCGATGTAGAGCATAAGAGAACGGGTAACTCTTGAGAAAAGATACGCAAGCCTTCCTCCTGCGTTTTCAGGAGAAACCGCTTTTATATAGTCCGCTATAAGACGCTCTGCCGTTTCCTTTGTCCATTCTTCGTCGATTGGATAGTCTATGTTTTTGGCTTTCACCTCGGAGAGAAATTCTTCAAGAATCTTGTGAACGAAATTTCCCACGTCGGAAGGGGATATTTTAACATCCTCCCCGTCGTCAAGGCTAAGCACGTATTTCAGATAATAGCTCTGAGGGCAATCCTTGAAGCATTCCAGACGGGACTGAGAAAGAATCATCCTTTCTCCGAAAATTTCATTTGCCGCATCAGAGGATACAAATTCCTCTGAAACGCTCATTTTTTCGCCTTCTTCGCGGTTTTCTCCCGTCACAAGCTCAATTGCCGCGCCCTCTTCGGTGTTTTTCAGCGCGGGAAGGTAATATTTTGCGCTCTCCTCGTTCTGAATAAGGAATTCATAATCAAGATGAGCGTCTTTTTTCACTTCAGCTTTGGGAAGAAGCTTCATAATACGAAGGGCACCTGAGGAAATGTGCTTCACCGCGCCCGAATCGTTTTGGGGGATAATAAGGCTGAGAGTTTCGCTTGGAGCGGTTACGGCAGCATAAAAACGGAAAAGCTCTTCGCTGCGGCGGCTATCCATTCCGGGAGAAAGTTCAATTCCCAAAGGAGCAAGAATATCCTTGTCTCTCTGAGTGAAAAAACCGTTATCACCCGGGGTTGCAGGAAATTCTCCCTCGCAAGCGCCCAAAATTATCATATGCTTCACGCCGTCAAGCCTTGCGCTGCCTGCGCCTGAAAGAACCACCTGATCAAGTGAATCGGGGATAGTTCCTATCTCCATTGCAGAAGCTGTTCGCTCAAGCAGATGAGCAAATCGGATGGCATCGGTTTTTGTATCCCCTGCGGCTTCCACCAATGTGTCCAGCACAGAAATAACTGCGCCCCAAACCTGTTCTTTTGCCTGCGCATCTGCGCCCCTGCCTTCTCTGCGAAGGCGTGCGGCTTCTTCTTTTATCTGAGAATAAACCGAAAAATCGCACAGAAGCTTGAAAACCGCTTCTGCCGCTTCTCTGACGGTGCCCTTCAAATGATATGAAAGCTCTTCTATGGGAGGCACCAGAATATCCCTTGCATCGTTTGCAAGGCACAGCAGTTTTTCGCCCCAAGGGCTGAGACGGTCGGTATAGCCGTCGGGGTTCATATTCCAACCCTCACAGCAAAAAGCCTTTTTACCGCGAAGGCGCCATTTGTCAGCATATTTTTCAAGGGCATCGCATTGCTCGGCGGTAAGTCCCGTAAGGGCAGTTTTTGCGCAGGAAATAACGTCCTCGCGCTTCCAGCCGTAAGCTGCAACCCTGCAGGCAGAAATAACGAGACGCATTGCGCTTTCTGCCACCAGATCGCTTTTGGCGGAAATATATACGGGGATTCCCATTGCCGAAAGATGAGTGTCCGTAATGCCGCGGAGGGCCTCTATATCCGAGGCAACAACGGCAATTTCGCCGTATCTTGCGCCGCTGCGCACAAGTTCACATATTCTTGCTGCGCAAACTGCCGCCTCATCGTGCCTGTCGCCGCAGGTGTATATTTTAACATTGTGGGCTTCACCCTCATAAGCCGATGCGGTATACTCCCAAAGGTTTTTCTTTAAAAACTCTATTTCAGGCGTTGCGCCTTCTTCGCTAAGGCTGACCACCTTAACGTCCTGCCCCATTCTCTGCGCCGTTTTTGCAAGCAGATTTTTATAGGAACGGATATGCTCTGTGTGAATGGAATCTCTGTCCTCAGCCGATAGAGCAAAGGTTACCACTGTTTCGTCGGCATCGCGGAAAATTCGCGCCGCGATGTTTCTTTCCTTTGGAGTGAGAGTGTAGAAAGAATCTATAAAAACGACGTATCCTTCAAAGCAGTTGTGACCATCAAGCACATCACAAAGAGCATCAGAAATCTCTTCGGGATCGTCGTAGCTTTCGTGCAGCAGAACATCGTATGCTGCCCAAACAAGCGAAAGGTCGTGAAGCCTTGACGCTATGCCTTCCTCTCTTTTTTCTTCATAAAGAGTGTCAGCTGCTTTCATAAGCGTTGCAGGCGTTTGGGAATAAAGCCTCGCTTCGCTGACAGCCTTCAGAAGCACCTGAACGTATCTGTCCTCTCGTCCGCGTCCGAAAACCTTCAGCCCGTCGCGCACAGCGTTTACTGCTCTCCACATAACGAGAGCCTTTTTTGGCTCGGTTATATAATTTTTTGCGCATCCGCCGAAACGACGGAAAACAGCGTCAGCCAATCGGGTGAAGCTGAGAGTTTCAACCTTGAAAGCGGCTGAAGGGGGCAGCTCTGACGCCACAAGAGAGTCCCACATAAGAGCCTGCTGCTCAGGGGCAATAAGGAGAATTTTCTTGCCGCAGGCAAGAGCATCGTTCATTTTATCAAGTATGTAACTGCGCTTTTCCTGCCTTGCAAGGCTATAAACAAACTCAACCATAGCTATCCTCCTTTCAGCCTTTTATAATATCTATGTTTCTTTGCATAACGTTTCTTTTTCTGTATGAAAACGTATAGCGCGAATATTCTTCATCTGTGAGTGCTTCAACAGTCTTTTCATCGCCTGTCAGTGCATTTTCCCTAAAAAACGGAATAGTGGAATAAAGGGTGCCCTCTTTCATTGCCCTGTGAGTGTGAGGGCAGGCATTCTGGCAAACGTCGCAGCCCCATATGCTCCCGCTTTGGCGGATGGCTTCGGTTTCTGCCTCTGTCAGAACGCCTTTTTTTTGATTTATAGCGGAAATACAGGTGGATTTGTCACCGTCAGCGCATTTTCCGGGGCACGCTTCGACGCATTTTCCGCAGTTTTCGCAATATTTTATCTCTTCATTTCGAATTTCTATCCCCTCGGAAATAAGTTCATCTTCTGTAAGCGAGCAAATAAACTCTCCGATGCAGATAAATGAGGAATATTTTTCTGAGATCAACAGCCCGTGGCGGCCTATAATGCCAAGGGAACATTTTGCGGCGCCGTCTCGTTCATCAAGGGGAGAATGGTCTGCAAAGCCGCGCGCATATGCCCCCGGATATTTTTCATTTATATATTCCGCCATTTGTGAAAACAGTTCACGTGAGAAAAGATGATAATCGGGAACAGAGGCAAAGGCGGCAAGGCGGCTGTTTTTATTTTTTGGATAATAGGGAAAAAGCATAAATACAGCATAGCACCCTTCAGGCAGCTCATTATATAAACGCATATTGCAAGGCAGGCAGTTTTCCACCTTGATTGCCGCAAAGCTTTCCACTGCTTTTGATTTTAGAAATTCGGCTAAACTCATTTACTTTTCTCCCTTTCTGTTTGATAACTTTATTATACCAAACATTATGTGGCAAATCAACCGCAAGAAAACACTTGTTTTAATATGGCAAAAGTGATATAATGACATATTAGTGAAAAACAAAGGAGATTTATTATGACTAAAATAGATATTTTCTCAGGTTTTCTGGGAGCAGGAAAAACAACGCTTATAAAAAAGCTGATCTCTGAGGCTTATAACGGAGAAAAGCTTGTTCTTATTGAAAACGAGTTTGGTGAAATCGGCGTTGACGCAGGCTTTCTTGAGGATGCAGGCATCAACATCACAGAGATGAATTCAGGCTGCATATGCTGCTCTCTCGTGGGCGATTTCGGCGAAGCGCTGAAAAAGGTTATCGCAGAATATTCTCCCGACAGAATCCTCATTGAGCCCTCCGGTGTCGGCAAGCTTTCCGATGTTATGACAGCTGTTAAAAACAGCGCTGAAGGAGCTGAGCTTTCTGCGGCGGTGGCTGTTGTGGATGCTAAGAAATGCAGAATGTATATGAAGAATTTCGGCGAATTTTTTAACAACCAGATCGAAAATGCTTCAACCATCGTTCTCAGCCACACATCAGGTCTTTCAAACGAAAAACTCAATCGCGCAATTGAAATGATCAGAGAGCACAACCACACTGCAAGACTTGTAACAGCAGAATGGGACGACATCAGCGGTGCGGATATCCTGGCAGTTATTGACGGAAGCAACAGCCTTGCGGCAGAGCTTCACAAAATGGAAGAAGAAGCGGCTTGCCCCGTTTGCCACGGTCATCATCACCATGAGCATCACCACCACGATGAAGAATGCGACTGCCATGAGCATCACCACCACGATGAAGAATGCGACTGCCATGAGCATCACCATCACGATGAAGAATGCGACTGCCATGAGCATCATCACCACGATGAAGATTGCGACTGCCATGAGCATCACCATCACGACGAAGAATGCTCCTGCGGATGCGGCGGTCACCATCATCACCACCACGCTGACGAGGTTTTCTCCAGTTGGGGCATTGACGGAACTCGCAAATATACAAAAGAAGAGCTTGAAGCAGCTCTCCGCGAGATCGAAAACGAAGAAAAATACGGAATGGTGCTTCGCGCAAAGGGAATTGTTCCCGCCGACTGTGGCTGGCTCCACTTTGACTATACTCCCGGTGAAGCAGACGTGCGCCTTGGCGCAGCAGCTGCGGCAGGCCGCCTTTGCGTTATCGGCTCTAAGATAAATGAAGAAGCTCTTGCTGAGCTTTTCAAATGAGGTGAACAGAAATGCTTGATACCCCCGTATATCTTGTCACAGGATTTCTTGAGGCAGGAAAAACCAAATTTATAAATGACACTATGAAGGACCCCAAATTCACAGACTCTGACAAGGTTCTTGTTATTGCCTGCGAAGAAGGAGAGGAAGAATTCGGCGATTTCGACGTTGAGTATATTGACAGTCTCGACGAAATTTCTCCCGAAAATATGATAAGACTTCAGAAGCGCCACGATGCCACAAAGCTTGTTATTGAATATAACGGAATGTGGCAGATAAACGAGCTCTATAACCGCGCTCCCGAGCATTGGATAATCGGACAGAACATTCTGTTTTTTGACGGCGAAACCTTTGATTCATATAACAAAAATATGAGAAGCCTTGTGGTTGATAAGATCCAGAATGCAGACCTTATCATTTTCAATCGTGTTGACGACGTGGATTGCATGGAGCTTCATCGCGCTGTACGCGGTCTTTCAAGAAGCGCTGATATCGTTTACGAAAAGCGCAACGGCGAAACTGCCTTTGATGATATCGAGGATCCCCTGCCTTTTGATAAGGACGCAGACGTGATTGAAATAGAGGACCGTGACTATGCCCTTTTCTATCGCGATCTCAGCGAGGACATGGCAAGCTACGACGGCAAAACAGTTCGCTTCAAAGCAGTTGTTGCCCGCGACAAAGCAATGGGCACAGGCACAATGTTCGTTGGCAGACACATTATGGTCTGCTGCCAGGATGATATTCAGTATAGTCCCTTGGTGTGCAAGTGGGGCAAAAGCGATGAATATCAGAACTACGACTGGGTTATGGTTGAGGCAAAGATAAAGATCACAAATCACAAGCTTTATCAGGCTCCCGGCCCCGTGCTGACCGCCACAAGCATCACACGAGCATATCAGCCCACGGACCCCGTTGCAACTTTTTATTAATAAAAAACAACGAGAGACACTTCACCTCTGGAAGCTGTCTCTCTTTTTTTGCCCTTAAACAGCTCAACGCAGTATCAATTTGAGAAAAAACACCCGGGTGTTCTAAATAACACCCGGGTTAGCTGATTTACGTTGTTTTATTCAAACTCGGAAATTTTTTCGATGAAATCCGCAAGGTCGGCTCTGACGCTTCGCTCATTCTGCGCCAGTGTTGACATGAGCTTTTCGGATGCTGAAGCGGCTTCTTCCACAACGGTTTCGCTAAGCTCTCCCCATCCGTATACTTCAAGCAGATCAAAGCGTCCGCTTGAAAGGATAGTGTGCAGATTTTCTCGGGATTTTTCGTCGTTTACGTATTTAAACTCCAGAGTGCTGTCCACATAAGTGTCCCTCACTCCGCCCTCGCGCCACGTTTCTGCTCCGAGATTTTCAAGAATAACACCTGTGCGAAGGAAATTTCTCGACGATGCGGGAATACCCAACGCCCATATATCCTCGCCTGAAATATAGGATACGTATTCCTTCTGATCTGCCCAATACTTGGGCATAGGGAGCACGCCGAATTCGCAGTCCATATATCTGAGCTCGTTAAGCTCACCCACCGTTGTCACAACAAAAAGTGATCTCTCATTTTTGAACATATCAAGGTCGGTCATATTATCCGCCTCGTTATCATCGCATACGTACATACTCGTGCTTCTGTTGTACATAGACTGAGTGATGAGCGTGTACACGTCAAAAAACTTTTCGTTATCAATGCAGGTTATAACGGGCAGGTCGTAGCTGTCCTTTGCGCTCATATTGGTATCGCACCCGAATATAAAGGGCAAAATTGCATCGCGGTCGATTGCGGCGCCGAATCTGTCCTCATAAGTCATAGCCTGATTGCCGTCAATATCAGAGGTTGCCGCCTGCGCCATTTCAAGCATTTTTGAAACAGTCCACCTTCCATTGTCCACAAGCTCATAGGGGTTTGGCATTCCGTCAATTTTCTCGATCATCTCCATATTGACGCCAACCATTGCGTGCGCATCATAATAGGAAAGCTGAAGATCACCAAAAATAAGAAAGCTTTTTTGGTCAACGGAAAGCGCCTCTGTTGCCTCTTTATTCCACCAAGGCTTTTCCATATCCATTTCAACAAGATAATCGCTTGTGACAAGATAGCCGTTGGCAGCCATTGCTCCCATATAAGAGGCAGAATTCCACACAGCGCTGTAAACGTCCTCATCCGCCATAACTGAACGGCAAGCTGTTTCAAAAACGTTTTCAGCCGTGTCTCTGATTTCCTCTATGGTGATGTTCAATCGCGTTTCAACGTTATAATTTCTGTTAAAAATTTTATCACTGAGCACTGAGCCTGTGAGGGTTTCCGCATCAACTGCAGTGGAGGGCAAGCCGTTTCTGCCGTTGAGGATGCGGAAAACATATCCGCCGTATTCTCCTTTTGGAACGTCGGCAAAAATTTCGCCCTCGTCCTCGCGGAAATCTGCCGCGCTGTCGTAAGTGTAGCCTCCCACAGTGCCCTTGCAGCCTGAAAGCACGATCAGGTTTGCTGCGCACAGCAGGAGAGCTGCTATTTTTACAAAAGTTTTTTTCATAGCATCAAATATCAGCCTGCTCAATATACTGAGCGGCATATTTTGCAATAAATTCTTTTCTTGCAGGAAGATTATCTCCAAGAAGTGTGTCAAAAATGATAGCTGTTTGCGCCGCATCTGCAGTTGAAACTCTGATAAGGCGGCGTGTTGCAGGGTTCATAGTTGTCTGCCACATCATATCGGGCTCGTTTTCACCAAGTCCCTTGGAGCGCTGGATAGTATATTTTGCATTGCCAAGCTTTTCGATTATCTCAGCCTTTTCGCTCTCGTTATATGCAAAATATATCTTATCCTTGCAGGTTATCTCATAAAGGGGAGACTCTGCAATATACACCTTGCCCTCTTTGATAAGAGTGGGTAGCAGGCGATAGAACATTGTGAGAAGCAGAGTTCTGATCTGGAAACCGTCCTCGTCGGCATCGGTGCAGATGATAATCTTTGACCAGCGGAGATTTTTCATATCAAAGGGCATCATATCGTCTTTTGCCTTTGTTTTTATCTCAACTCCGCAGCCGATAACGCGAAGAAGGTCAACGATGATATCGCTTTTGAATATTTTATCGTATGAGCTCTTGAGGCAGTTGAGAGTTTTACCTCTTACGGGGATGATAGCCTGAAATTCAGCATCGCGGCCCAATTTACAGCTTGTCATAGCGGAGTCACCCTCAACTATATAAACTTCACGCTTTTCAGGGTCTTTTGAACGGCAAGAAACGAACTTTTCAACTCTGCTTGAAACGTCTGTCTGAGAAGCAAGCTTCTTTTTAAGGTCAAGCTTTGTTGTTTCGGCCTTTTCTCTTGCTCTCTTATTAACAAGCACCTGATTTAAGAACTTATCTGTGTCAGCAGGGTTTTCAGCAAAATAGAATTCAAGCTGTTCCTTCATAAAAGCGGAAAGCGCCTCTGCGATGAAGGAGTTTGTGATAGCTTTCTTTGTCTGGTTTGCATAGGAAGTCTGAGTAGAGAGAGAATTTGTCACAAGCACAAGGCAGTCCTCAATATCCGCAAAGGTTATTTTGGACTCGTTTTTATTATACTTGCCAAGCTGTTTTATTTTTTTATCAACCGCATAGGTGAATGCGTTTTTAACTGCCCTCTCCGGTGAGCCGCCGTGCTCAAGGAAGCTGGAGTTGTGATAATACTCAATAACGTTGACTGTGTTGGAAACGCAGAAAGCGATCTCTGCAACAAGGCGGTATTCGTCCTTGTCGTCGCGGTCGCGGCCCTTTGTTTCGGGCATTTTCCACAGCACAGGCTGTGTCATTGCGGTTTCGCCCGCAAGGCGTGCAACGTAGTCGGAAATACCCTTGGGATAAACGAACTCTTTGGTGTCAAAGCTACCGTCTTCCTTTTCCCAGTTAAAAATGAACTTAAGCCCTGCGTTGACCACAGCCTGCTTTTCAAGCACCTCTTCATAGTGGGAACGGGGGATAGCAATATCTGTGAAAACCTCAAGGTCGGGACGCCAATAGGTAACGGTACCTGTTTTACGCTCGCGCCTCTCAAGCTCTCTTATCTGCATTTCACCAACGGGATTACCCTTTTTAAAGGACATATGACGCTCGTTTTTGCCATCGTATGAGTACACCTCGAAAAATTCGGAGGAATACTGAGTTGCGCAAGCGCCGAGACCGTTAAGGCCGAGAGAAAACTCGTATGCGGAATCCCCTGAGTTGTTGTTGTATTTACCGCCGGCGTAAAGCTCGCAATAAACCAATTCCCAGTTATAGCAATCGTATTTCTCATTATAGTCCAGCGGAACGCCTCGTCCCATATCCTCAACCTTGATAGAGCGGTCCTTATAGGCGGTTACTGTGATAACGTTACCAAAGCCCTCTCGCGCTTCATCGGCAGAGTTGGAAAGGATCTCAAAGAATGCGTGGCAGCAGCCTTCAAGTCCGTCACTTCCGAATATGACTGCAGGGCGCAGACGAACTCTGTCGGCGCCCTCCAGCTTTTCTATAGATTGATCGTTATATTTTCCTTTTTTTTCAGCCATCAATAATTTTTACCTTTCGATAAACTGATATATTATATCACAAATTTTCTCACCAGTCAAATTTTGTGATCTTGCCCTCGGGTGTGACAAGAAGATAGCCGCAAGTGGAATATCTTTCGTCCTCCTCAAGATACCAGGAAACCTTTATTTTAAATTCGCCCTCAGCGGTTGTTTCAACGTACTGATAAGAATAAAGATAGCCTGTGTCGGGGTCTCTTTCGCCAAGATAATCCTTTGCAATGCGAACTGCTGTTTCGCTGTTTATCTCCACAATAGGTTCAGTTGTATCTTCTTCCGTTGTGTCAGCGATCGTGGTATCCTCTGCAGTGGAATCTGCTTCAGTAGTTTCCTCAGGCTCTGTTGTATCCTCAGGCTCCTTTTCTGTTGTTTCATCGGGAGCAGGAGTTACGATTTCAGAATCCGTTGTTTCATCAGGAGCGTTTTCAATTCTTTTGCAAGCCGCAAGAGAAACAAACGTCATGATCGCAAGAAGCATAGCTACAAATCTTTTCATAATAGATCTCCTTTCGGATGTTTATTTTGCACCTGAGCGAAGGATCTTTAAATATCCTGCCTCAGTCAAGGTTTCCATATTATAAAGAAGGAGCACCTTGTCTATGTCATTTTCCTCAGCATAGTTGATCATTGATTTTGAATAGTATCTCAGGTCAACAAGTACAAGGTCGTAATGGCGGGCAAGGAACGGAACGAGAGAGTGGGAGAAGGAGTCCTTAACCACGAGAAGTGTTTCCCTTTCCTCGTCTGTATCCTTTGTGATCTTTGTGAGACCGAAGTTGCCGCCGATAAATGCAGCGTATTTATCCTTTTCGGAAAGGAATTTATTCACATAAAAGCCTTTTGTTTCGGCAAATTTGAGTCCGTCCTCTTCTACATAGGAGAAGCCTTCAACTCCCTCAAAGGTGCCTGCTTTATCAAGGATCTTCATTGTGTAGTTCATATCGTCGTCATAACGCCAGAATTCTATTTTATCGCCCTCAGCCCACTTAACTCCTGCAGCAGACCAGGTTGTTCCAAAAAATTCTTCTGTTACAACTTCAATATTAAAATCTTCTTTGGCGTAAGGCTCCTCGCCAAGCTCCTTCATTATCTCACAATATGCAATATATGCGCCGTGAGTTGTCCAGTGATGATCGGAGTTATAATAAAGGTCGTCTCTTTCATCTGATTTGTCACGAAGAATAGCGCGGAGATTGAGATAATCAAGCTCACCTTCGCTTGCAATTTCGTCAAGCTTTGCCCAAATTCTGTCGGAATAATATGAGCCGTAGGCACCGGGAAGCTTGTTATCGTAAACGTCCATTTTTCTTCCTGCCAATGCAGCAACCACTTTCATTCCTCTTTTTTCAGCTGCTTTCGCAAAAACTGATGCAGCGGAAATATTTGTTTCCAGATGCTTTTCATCGGGATAGTCGTTTCTTGCTGTGAGGAAATCACCGTTTATGAACGTGTCGTTGTTGGTCTGCTTAAGCTGAAGAGTTTCGCTTGCCGCTTTCACTCCAACGAAGAAATTGCGCAGAGGAAACTGATCCGCCATATAATCGCCGAATTCTTCTCCGAATTCACCTGAGAAAAACGTTTCTTTTGTAAACTCGGGGAAAGTTGCAAGGGTTCTGTTTTCCTCAGCAGAAAATTCTTTGTCGGGAGTCACGAAAAGCAGAATAGCAAATGTGAAAATAAATCCCATTGCAAGAATAGCGCAAAGCCAATTGGAAATTTTGCTTTCATTTTTAAGGGAAAGCTGCAAATCAAGCAGGCGCAGTGCTTCGCTGTCGCCGTCAACGCGTTTTTTTGTTTTCTTTTCTTCCATTTCACTGCACCTCCCTTAGAATCTGAAATAGAGGAACGGGTTGTATGAGGAGTCAACGAGATATGCTGTGCACACAACGAGTCCCAATGCTGCCACAACTGCAAGAATACAGCGGCACAGCTGATTTTTCTGATAAATTTTATAGTAAAGCGTTCTGGGCAGAGGAGTTGAAGCAATGCAGAGAATTGCAATAAATACAATGTTGCGAAGCACGTCAAAGGTGACTCCGGGCTCGCTGAATGCGGTCACGCCCTGACCGAACATATATCTGAGATATGTCACACCGGCGCTCATATCCTCAAACACGAACAGCCACCAACCGAATAGCACTACTACAAGGCTGTAGATATGGCTCACTGCGCGGGGCAGCTTTTCAAGCCACTTGAGCAGGAATATTTTTTCAATAAGCAAGAAGAGGCAGTAGTAAAGTCCCCAGAGAACGTAGTTCCAGCTTGCGCCGTGCCAGAAGCCTGTCACCAGCCACACAACGATGATGTTGCGATACATCTTCCACTTTGCGCATCTGTTGCCGCCAAGAGGAATATAAACGTATTCTCTGAACCAGGTTCCCATGGAAATATGCCATCTTCTCCAGAACTCTGTTATGCTCTTTGATACATAGGGATAGAAGAAGTTTTCTTTGAACCGGAAGCCCATCATCTTGCCCAGACCGATTGCCATATCGGAATATCCCGAGAAGTCAAAATAGATCTGGAAGGCATAGAATATAAGACCGATCCACGCGCCGAGAACTGTGGCGTTTGTTTCGCTGAGCACTCTGAAATGATCCCAAAGCTCACCTGCCGCGTTTGCAAGAAGGATCTTCTTTGCCATACCGCATACGAAAGTGCGGATACCGGAAGCAAAAAGGTCAATATTATGAGGGCGGTCTCTCAGCTGATCGTCAATGTCCTGATAGCGCACGATGGGACCTGCAATAAGCTGAGGGAACAGAGTTACGTAAGCACCGAAAGAGGTGATGTTCTTCTGCACCTTTGCATCGCCTCTGTAAATGTCGATAGTGTAGGACATTGTTTGGAATGTATAGAAAGAAATACCGATAGGAAGCTCAATATCGGCAAAGGTGGGAATAGCCTGCAGAAAATCGAAGGGGAGAAGCTGCAGGTTTGTTATAATGAACGTGTAATACTTAAAGAAGCCGAGAACCGCCAGGTTGAGAATTGCGCTGGTAATAACAGCCGCTTTAGCTTTTTTCTTATTGGTTTCCCGATATTTTCCTGCGAAATAGCCGCAGGTGTAGTCCACTACAATGGAGTATAGCATTATCACAACATAAACAGGCTCGCCCCAGCCGTAGAAAACAAGGCTGACTATAAGCAGCACGAAATTGCGCAACTTGAAGGGCACTGCAAAATAGATGAAAATGCTCACTGCAAAATAGAGAAACAGAAATTCAAGAGATGAAAAAACCATATTTCCTCCATTTTATAAAAACTATAATAATTATATCACATATTTATAAACAAATAAAGAAGAAAAAATTTTTTAGCCTATTTTTAACCGTCTATTGTTATAAACTCTTTTTTGGTGTATAATGATGTCTGTTTATAAAGCTTTTTATGAGGAAATTATAATGAACATATCAAATGAAACGAGACTTCTTTGCCTGAAGGCAGAGGAAGCTCTGAAGGAACAATTTGACCATATAGAAAACGTGTCACGCATCTGCACGGAAAGGGTTATGGACATTTTCCGCGAAGAAAGAGTTAACGAAGCTATGTTTGCCGCAACAACGGGCTATGGCTACGGTGACCGCGGCAGAGATGCTATAGACACTATTGCCGCAAGAATTTTCGGTGCTGAGGCAGGCTTTATGCGCCCCTCCATTCTCAGCGGAACTCACGCTATTTCCATCGGCCTTTACGGACTTCTCCGCCCCGGAGATATTATGCTTTCCGTAACAAGCGCCCCCTACGACACTCTCCGCGGTGTTATCGGGATAGGAGATTCTCACGGTCAGGGCAGCCTTGACGAGTTCGGTGTTGAATACCGTCAGATCGAGTTTAAGCCTGACGGATATATTGACCTTCCTGCAATCAGCGCCGCAATTGAAGAGTACGGCGATCGCATAAAAGTCGTGTTTATGCAACGCTCCAAGGGATATCTTGACCGCAGAACGCTTTCCGTTGCTGAAATCGCAGAGGTTACAAAGCTTGTTCACAGCAAGTGCGGCGCATACGTTGTGCTTGACAACTGCTACGGCGAGTTTACGGAGGTAACCGAACCTGCTGCCTACGGAGTTGACCTGATGATAGGCTCTCTCATTAAAAATCCCGGCGGCGGAATGGCAGACACAGGCGGATACCTTGTTGGAAGCGCTAAAGCTGTTGAGCTGGCAAGCTACAGACTTTCCTGCCCCGGCGTTGGACTTGAGGTGGGAGCATCGCTCGGGCAGAACAGAAATCTGCTCAGAGGGTTGTTCTTTGCGCCCCACGTAACTGCGCAGGCGCTGAAAACGGCTCACCTTGCGGCTTATATCTTCGATCATCTGGGCTTTGAGGTTTCTCCCGGTCCCTTTGAAAAAAGAAGTGATATTATTCAGACCGTTAAGCTCGGAAGCCCCGAGGGACTTGTGGAATTCTGCCGCGGAATTCAGTCGGCTTCTCCCGTTGATGCTTACGTTTCTCCTGAAGCGTGGGATATGCCCGGTTATGACGACC
>JAGAPL010000100.1 GCA_017623255.1 Clostridia bacterium | reverse complement strand
TTTTGTTAGTCCGGTGTTAAGAAATCGAAGTGCGGCGGTGCTTATCACTGGAATTGTCAGTGTGGTTCTTATGCTCTTGTTGATTTGCTTGTGCCACATGATAAAGGATATGATTGAATTGCCATATTTGATAACTGTATCAGAAATCCATCAAATATGATTTATCCTTTAACCAATGTTTTTTGGACCGCCGAGGACGTCGGTCCCTACGGTTAAGAAGGTAAATTATCGTTTAGCGGTATAATTGTGGCGGATACCTGTAGGGCGGCTTGCCCTCAAGCCGCCCTACAGTCGTTGAAATTGTTATTACGCTAAATTATCGTTTAGCACTAAGCCTTCACACGCCAACCTTTTCATTTTGCCGCGCACTATACATAATGTAGAGAATTATTTATCATTTAATAAATAATAGTACAAAAAGCCCCGAAGGGCTTTTGAAAATCATCTCTCGCAAACTGAGAATAAAACTATACAAACGCGTTATGTTTTCCGAGCCTCAACTCTGATAAACTGAAAGGGGATAGCACTATATCTCACTGAAGATTGAATATATCATCATATGAGACCTTTAAAATTTCTTTTATGAGAATTATTTCATCGGGATATAAATGCCTTTGACCAACCTCTATTTTTGCAACGGCACTGCGGGTGATATCACATCCTCCAAGCTGTAGCTTAGCGGACAGCGCATCCTGCGTCATTCCGGCAGCTTCACGCAATTCCCTTATGTTTTTTCCCACTCTTTTTTCAACTTCAATATTCATATTCAGTCCTTTTGCACTTATTTAGGAGCAAACTCTTGACTTAATTATAAAATAATGCTACAATATGTTTGCACCTATATAGGTGCAATGCTTCAATATGTCTTATTATTCCCACACGGAATGGTAAATATAAAACGATTCATCTATAAAATGAAAGGAGAAATATGATGAAGAAATTGAGAGTTAAAAGAATATGCGCGCTGGTACTTGCCTGTGTGATGATTGCGGCAGTTATCCCTTTTTCATCCACAGCCCTCGTATACGATAACTATTTATATAACAAGTACAGCGACAGAGTTGTCATCACAAAATTCTATATCTATGATAAATCAGATATAGTTATACCCTCCGAAGTCGATGGCCTCCCCGTTACTTCAATAGCAAGCGAAGCTTTTGCTGAAATCAACGGCATCACAAGCGTTGTGATTCCCGACTCTGTAAAAACCATAGGCGCAGGCGCTTTTTCAAAATGCAAAAATCTCAAATCCGTAGTTTTGCCTTCAAGCCTGAACGAAATCGGCAAGCAGATATTTTACAACTGCTCTTCACTTGAAAATATCGTTATTCCTGAATCTGTTACTTCTATAGGCGCAGAAGCATTCAGTGGTTGCAAAAATCTTTGTGAGATCACAATCCCCGAAAACGTTGCAAAAATACATTCCAAAGCATTTGCCGGCTGTTCTTCGCTTGAAAGCATCACGATTGCAAGCGATACGTCCAACATTTGCGCAGATGCGCTTGACGGCAGCGCATACTACAACAACGCTGAAAACTGGGAAAACGGCGTGCTCTACATAGACGATTACCTTATCAAATGCGATACTGCATTTGAAGGGGAAGTTGTTATCAAAGACGGCGTTTCCGCTATTCCCTCCGAAGCATTTAAGAGCTGCGCGAAGATCACGTCCGTTGACATTCCCGAAAGCGTTGAGATCGTTTACGACAATGCCTTCAATAGCTGTTACAAGCTTGCAAACGTTACTATTCCCGAAGGGGTTCAAACCATTGGCTGCAGCGCATTTGAAAAGTGCGAAGCGCTGACCGAAATCACCATACCCGAAGGTGTTACAACTATAGGTACTTATGCTTTCGGTGATTGTATAAGCCTTGAAAAAATCGTTCTCCCCAAGTCTGTCATAGAAATAAGCCATGGTATGTTATCAGGTTGCCGTGCACTTTCAGAGTTTATTATCCCCGATCACATTGAAACGATTAATAGTTATGCATTTTATAAGTGCGAAAATTTAACCAAGGTGGTTATTCCCGAAAGCATTACAGAATACGGAGAAGCTATTTTTAAAGGTTGTAAAAAGCTCACTGACGTTACGTTGCCCCAAAATATTATATCCATTCCTTCTGAGATGTTTAGAGATTGCTATGCTCTTGAAAACATAACCATCCCCGAAAGCGTGAAAGTTATTGAATTTTCCGCTTTCAATCAATGCTTATCTTTAGAAGAGATAAAATTACCTGAAAATCTTGAAGCAATAGGAAGTTATGCTTTCATAAAAACCGGATTAAAATCCATCGTTATTCCCGATTCTGTGGTAAGGATTGACGTCAGCGCATTTGATAGCTGTAGAAACCTGACTGAAATAGACCTTTCCGAAAATCTTGAATATATAGGCTACGAAGCCTTCTCTCAAACGGGATACAGCTATGATGCTGACAATTGGGAAAGCTCTCACCGTGTATCCTCAAGCGCAGGAAGCTGGGACGTTCCCCTTGCGCTGTATATTGACGGATATCTTATTGAGGCAAGTCCTCATACGGCTGAATTTACAGTTAAAGAAGGCACTATAGGAATTGCAGCAAGAGCATTTTACGATAAAACCATTCAGTTCGATGAAAGTTGCACTATTTATCTCAATTCCGATCTCCAATATATCAGCGACGGAGCTTTTCGCTATAGTGAAGATAACAAAAACATTGACTATGTTGTTTTTACAGGTGACGCAGAGCAATGGGACAATGTTAAGGTTGATTTAGCTAACAACTATTGGCTGAAAAAACTCAGCTTCAACATAGACGGTGACGTTGACCGCGACGGAGATTTCACCTCAAGCGATATTCTCGCTCTGAGACAGGCAATTGCAATGATCAGAGATATTAACGAGCTTGATTTCCGCCACGCAGACACCAACGGCGACGGCAAGATCAACGCAAAAGATATGCTCGCTCTCAAGCTTAAAATTGCAGAGTGACAAAGGAATAAAACACAAAAGCAGAAGGTTTTCACCTTCTGCTTTTTGTTTTTAAGATGCATTCGTATGGGAGATAAATTATCGTTTAGCGGTATAAGCCTTCTCCTCCAACTTTCCGAAGGACAGTTGTGGGAAGGGGGACATCGTTTCACTAGTTGGATGAGGAGTCTGGGCTTAGTTTATGCAGAAATTTATAGCTGCAATGTGGGGGATTTCGCCCGTTGCGACGGGCGACCAAGGAGCTGTGCCCCTTGGATCTCCAGTGAGTATTAGGTTTTCCGCGCTCTGCGGAGCGCGTCTTAGGGCTCTGCCCTAATAATCCGCGACCTTTTTTAAAAAAAGGTCGATAAAAACAACCTGACAATGTTTAGCGCTAAATTACTAAATTATCGTTTAGCGGTATATATGCTGAACATATTTGTCAATATTTTTTGTTGTAAATATAAAAATAATAAAAAATATGAATTTTTGTATAAAACTTCAAAAATCCATACACAATATATTGTATACCGCCCCAAAATCACCTCAATATTCACTAAAACAAGGCTGGCTTTTCGGTAAAATGCCAACAATATTGTGAAAAGTGCACAAAAAACAGCATTAAAATTCTCGATTTTTCTTAAAATATTCAGGTAAGAAAATTTGCGGTTTTTTATTGCAATCTTATATTTCTTATGATAAAATGATAGAGCTTGATGTGCGATGAAGCGGGAGGTGGCCTACCACTATGCTACGGTGAGTAGGGAAATTTCCGTGGAGTATGTCCGACAGATAGTCGGGCGAAGGCGAATATGAGCGGCTGAGCGGTTTAAATACCAGCGTGTGTAGGTAAACCCTCCCCTCCGGATTCCAAGGTTGGAAACTTATCTCGGGTGAATCCCGAAAAAGCAGTCCCCTCGTAATCCGGTTTAATTGAGGGAAGGTTGGAAACGCCCGGAAGCGTGTTCACCGCCTCATCAAAGAAAATTTACAGGAGGCAAATAAAGTGGCAACAAAGATCAAGGTAAGACTCAAGAGCTATGAGCACACTCTCGTTGATTCTGCGGCAGCAAAGATCGTAGAAATCGCAAAGAGAAATGGCGCCGAAGTATCCGGTCCCATTCCGCTCCCCACAGAGAAGGAAGTTATCACAATCCTTCGTGCGGTTCACAAATATAAGGATAGCCGTGAGCAGTTTGAGCAGCGCACACATAAGAGACTTGTAATTCTTGCTAACGCAGATGCAAAAGTTGTTGAAGCGCTTCTCACAGTTGAGCTTCCCGCCGGTGTTGAAATCGAAGCTAAGGAAGTTAAATAATTTCCGAAACCGGCAAAACATTTTAAGCCATAATTTCCCCGTACAGAGCGAACGCTTCCTTATATATAAGCGCGCTTGATGGCGGAAAGGTCAAGTTGACATGTCCGGTCTGGCTTCCGGAAAAATCAAGAGGTGTCAACCAATAACCTTATTTGGAGGAAAAAGATGAAAAAAGGAATCATCGGAAAGAAGCTGGGTATGACCCAGATCTTCGACGAAAACGGTCTCGTTATTCCCGTAACAGTTATCGAGGCTGGTCCCTGTTATGTAGTTCAGAAGAAGACTACAGCAACTGATGGTTATGAAGCTGTACAGCTCGGCTTCGAAGACCTCAGAGAGAAGCTTGTTAACAAGCCTATGGCAGGTCATTTCAAGAAAGCGGGCGTTTCTGCAAAGAGACACCTCAAGGAATTCCGTCTTGACAATGCAGCTGATATGAACGTTGGCGATGTAGTGGCCGCCGATACCTTCGCTTGCGGCGAAAAGGTCGACATTACAGGCATTACAAAGGGTCGCGGATACACAGGTGCAGTTAAGAGATGGGGCAACCACATTCTCAGAATGACACACGGTACAGGTCCTATCCACCGTCAGGTTGGTTCTATGGGTGCTTGTTCCACACCTTCTCGTGTATACAAGAACAAGAAGATGGCTGGTCAGTACGGTAACGAGCAGGTTACTGTTCTTAATCTTGAAGTAGTTAAGAATGACGCGGAAAAAGGTCTTATCGCAGTAAAGGGCGCTGTTCC
>JAGAPL010000099.1 GCA_017623255.1 Clostridia bacterium | reverse complement strand
GAGATGTTGCGATGGGAAGACCGGTTGCATCGTCGGACGCGCCGAAATTCTGGGTCTTACCGGAGAGATCAGACTCCCACTTGCAGTTGTAGTACTGGTCAAGAACCTTTGCAACGGATTCCTTAAGACCCTTAACCGCACTTGTGATTACAAGCTCGGAAGCGTAGGACTGGTCAACGTCAACACCAACGATCTTTGCGCCGGGGTTAGCTTCAGCTGCGGACTTAACAGATTCGAACATAGAACCGCCGCATGCGAATACTACTTCTGTACCGGAGCTGTACCAGCCGTTGATCTGAGCCTGGAGCTCTGCAGATGCATTGAAGTTTGCACCGTGCTGATAGCTGTACTTAACTGTTACAGAGCCTGCTGCGAGGCCGAGATCCTTAGCTGCTGCTTCTGCGCCCTGAACGAAGCCATAGCCGAAACGGTTACATGCAGGGTTGGAGCCGCCGCCACCACCTGTGTAGCCAAGCTTTCTGTAGCCATCCATAACTGCTGCATAGCCTGCAAGGTAACCGGATTCCTGTTCCTTGTAAACAACTGCAGTTACGTTAGGAAGGGGTTTCTTTTCAGTGTCGGTGAGAGTCCATCCGTCGATGAATACAAACTTAACATCAGGATTTTCAACAGCAACGGTTGTCATAGCGGTTGCCTGAAGGAAGCCGGGAGCAACGATGATCTTAGCACCGTTGGTGATTGCCTGTCTCATTGCAGCGATACGGTCGTTGTCAGTAGCGTCAGCACCGTTAGCGGGCTGATAGTACTTATAAGTCTTACCGTTTGCCTTAGCATAAGCTTCAGCGCCTTCCCATGTACCCTGGTTGAAACCCTTGTCCATGAGCTGACCAACGTCAGTTACTACAGCGATCTCGTATGTATTGCTGCTGCCACTGCAAGCAACAAGTACAAGAGTAGAGAGCATCATAGCAATGCACAGAACCAAACTTAATACTTTTTTCATTTTTTGTCTCCTTTTCTTTGGGAACTTTGCCCATTTTGCATATTATTATGCTGCTTTTATTATAAATCAATCACATTAAACTGTCAACACCTTTGCTGATGAATTTCAACATTTTCAACATATTTTATCGCAAAAATGTTCACATATTGATATTTGTCAATAATTATTTGACGGTTGAGCGGCGTGCTTTTGCAACATGTGACGTCTCTTTATTGCATATTTCCCTTATCCTTTGAAGTGAAAAACACATTATCCCTTTGTCAAACTTGTTGAGGAAAAGAACCTTGCAAACTCTGCCGTCATATGCTATACTTATGATAGCCACCTTGTAATGAAACGGTGGTTTAGTGCTTGCAGAGAACTGAGTTTATAAAAATGATGATAGATAATAATACTTGAGGAGAATGAAATGAAATTATTATCCGATAAACGCAAACGGAAAATTGTTATAATCATAGCCTCTGTCGCTCTTGCGCTTATACTTATCGTAGGTGCTTGTGCTATCTATCTCAGCGACTATTACCGTGCAGATAATGAAGCAATAGGCGCATTTTTGCCCCAAGGCACGACGTGGAAGGAAGAACCCAACGGCACGATCGTATTTGAGCCAGAAGGAGCAACAAAGGGATTGATCTTCTATCCAGGCGGTAAAGTGGAATATACAGCTTACGTCCCGCTGATGCAGGTGTGCGCTGAGAATGGCATACTGTGTGTCCTCATTGAGATGCCCTTTAATCTCGCCGTTTTCGATATCAGTGCTGCAGACGGTATACAGCAGGAATACCCCGAAATAGAGGACTGGTACATAGGCGGTCACTCACTGGGAGGCTCGATGGCGGCATCCTACCTTGTCGATCATGCAGATAACTATAAAGGTTTGATTTTACTCGGCTCATACTCCACTGCAGACCTGTCTGATACTGAGCTTGCCGTGCTTTCAGTTTACGGAAGTGAGGATATGGTCATGAACCGCGAAAAATACCAAGAGAACAGCTCAAATCTTCCGAGTGATTTTACCGAATATGTGATCGACGGAGGCTGTCACGCATATTTCGGTATGTACGGAGCGCAGGACGGAGACGGTACGCCAACGATAACAAACGAAGAGCAGATTCGCTTAACCGCTGAAAAAATCGTTGAGATAATGGAGTGAGAAATCAACTGTTTTCCGTAAAAAAAGAATTATTTGAGTTATAATGTTGATATGATTTTTGAGAGGAGGCAAGCAAGATGCCGATCGAACACTTCTATGAAACATATTTCCCGTTTTGGAACGTGCTTGCTGAAGCGGATAAGCAGCTGCTGTGTGAAAACACATCAGAAAAGCACTTTGACCGTTCCGAGCCCGTTCACGACAACATGGGTTGCACGGGACTTTTTATCGTGCGCTCGGGCAGACTTCGCTTATATATGCTATCCGATGACGGCAAGGAGATAACTCTATACCGACTTTCGCCGGGTGATATCTGCATGCTTTCGGCTTCCTGCGTTCTGCAAAGCGTGACATTTGACGTGTACGTTGATGCGGAGGAAGAGAGCAACTGCTATCATATCAGTGCTTCCGCCTTCGGGGACATCAGCAACCGCTATCTTGAGGTGAAGAATTACGCCCTTGAAACTGCCGTCAGCCGTTTTTCAGATGTAATGTGGATCATGCAGCAGATCGTTTTTATG
>JAGAPL010000017.1 GCA_017623255.1 Clostridia bacterium | reverse complement strand
CTCGTCGCAACGAGCGAAAAACCTATTACTCACCGGAGATCCGAGGGGCACAGCTCCTTGGTCGCCCGTCGCAACGGGCGAAATCCCCCACGATGCGGCTATAAATTTCCGCATAAACTAAGCCCAGACTCCTCATCCAACTAGTGAAACGATGTCCCCCTTCCCACAACTGTCCTTCGGAAAGTTGGAATGGAAGGCTTATACCGCTAAACGATAATTTATTTCTCCACACAAAAAGGCTGCGTTACGCAGCCTTTTGTGTATAAATAAATGAATAAATATACATTTGCTATATGGGGCAAAAAATTTCAAAAAACACTTGATTTATGCATCAAAAGGTGTATAATTATGAATTAGTGATGAAAATTGCTAATAATATTTCTTAAAGGAGAAAATACATAATGAAAAAAATTCTTGCACTTATGCTTGCAATGATGATGATCGTATGTTGCTTCGCAGCTTGCGCAGATGATAATAAGGGCACAGCAAACGAAACAACAGATCCTTCCGATGCAGAAAACAAGGAAGAAGTGCTCACAACAGTTGTTGAGGGCAAGCTCACAATGGCAACAAACGCATATTTCCCTCCCTATGAGTACTATGAAGGCGATAAGATCATCGGTATCGATGCAGAGATCGCTGAAAAGGTTGCTGAAAAGCTCGGTCTTGAGCTTGAGATCAAGGATATGGCGTTCGAATCCATCATCACAGCTGTAACAGAAGGCTCCGTTGATATGGGCCTTGCCGGCATGACAGTTACAGATGAAAGACTTGAAAGCGTTGATTTCTCCATCAGCTATGCTTCCGGTGTTCAGTCCATCATCGTTAAAGATGGCTCTGCAATTAAGAGTGTTGACGATCTTTACGCTGAGGGCGCAAACTACAAGGTAGGCGTTCAGCTTGGTACAACAGGCGATATCTACTGCGTAGATGACTTCGGTGCTGACAGAGTAACTCAGTACACAACAGGTAACGAAGCTGTTTCTGCTCTCATCGGCGGTGCAGTTGATTGCGTTATCATTGACAACGAGCCTGCAAAGGCATTCGTTGCTGCAAACGAAGGTCTTGTAATTCTTGACACATCCTATGCTGATGAAGACTATGCTGCTTGCATCGCAAAGGAAAACGATGCGCTTCTCAAGGCTATCAACGAGGCTATCTATGATCTCACAGAAGATGGCACAATCGAAGCTATCATCGCTAAGTACATCAAGTAATTAAGTCACTTATATGAGAAAATAGGAATGGCTTCCATTCCTATTTTCTTTTGAAAACGAAAGGGAACGGCGATAATAGTGAAAACATTAAATAAAAAGCGCCTGATAACTTTGATTGTTGCAATAGTTGCAGTTTTGGCAATCGTGGTTGCAGCAGTTTCCGTTTTCGGTAAGTCAGGTGAAATGCAGGTTTCAAACAAGATCAGCGTAGCTGAGGCGCAGACTATTGTTGATGAAACATTTACATCTATTGCAAAGAAAACTGCAGGCGGCGCAAAGAAGGTTCTTGAAAAAACAACAGTAACAGTCAACGATGTTGAATACGGATATGAAAAGGATGTTATTCTTTCCTGCACATATTCATCTGTTGACACTTCCGGTGCGCTTTCTGACAATATAAATAACCTGATGGCTGATGCATACGGCTTCTATCTTGATAATGAGGATGCAGGAAAGAAAACCAATGCAACAAAGGTCAATATTCAGGTAACTAACAAAATAAAAAGCTATCTCGAATCAGCAAATGAGATCAGCGGAGAGATCACTCTCAGAATATATGAAACAGAATCAGGAATGAAGCTGTTTCTTTCCGAAAATGACGTTGATATTTGCACAGGCGGTCTTGTAGCTGTAACAGAAGCTATTAAAGAAACCACAAATGTGGTTTATCATGGCGAAACCGTTGATATAACAAAGAAAAACACTCTCAGAACAGGAATAGTAGACTGTATCAGCCTTGAATCCTTTGAATCTGAGCGCCCTGATAATGCAAACCCCATAGTAAAGATAGTTAATGATTTCAAGGATGAATTCTATCGAAACTTTATTGAAGCAGATAGATGGATGTATCTTCTCCAGGGCCTTGGAACAACTCTTGCGATCACAGGGCTCTCCGTTTGCTTTGGTGTTGTTCTCGGATTTATAGTTGCAATTGTAAGATGCACAAATCAGATGACAGGTAAGCTCAAGGCAATTGATGCCGTATGCCGTTTGTATCTCACAGTTATCCGCGGCACACCTCTTATGGTTCAGCTGCTTATTATCTATTTCGTTCTTTTGCTTCCTTTGCACATTGACAAGTTCGTTGCAGCGGTGCTTTGCTTTGGTCTGAACTCTGGCGCGTATGTTGCTGAAATCGTTCGCGGCGGAATTATGTCCGTTGATAAGGGACAGATCGAGGCAGGACGCAGCCTTGGTTTCAATTATGTGCAGACAATGGTGAATTTCGTTGTGCCTCAGGCATTTAAGGCCATTCTTTCCGCTCTTGCAAACGAGTTTATCACATTGCTTAAGGAATCATCAGTTGCATTCTACATAGGCGTAGCCGATCTGACACAGGGCGGTCTTAAGATCCGTTCTATCACATACAGTAACTTTATGCCCCTTATCGCAGTTGCGATCATATATCTTATTCTTGTTATGATCCTTACAAAGCTTGTAGGAATTCTTGAAAGGAGGTTGGCTAAGAGTGACCACTGAAAAGGAAGTGCTTATAAAGGTTGAAAACCTGCAGAAATCCTTTGGCGGACTTGACGTGCTTTGCGGAATTGATATTGATATCAACCGTGGAGATGTGGTGGTTGTTGTCGGCCCCTCAGGTTCAGGTAAATCCACATTCCTTCGCTGCCTTAACCGTCTTGAAGAATCCACAGGCGGCAGCATCATTTTCAACGGCGAGGACATAACCTCTCCCAAGGTCAATATCAATAAGCATCGCGAAAAGATGGGAATGGTTTTCCAGCAGTTTAATCTTTTTCCTCATATGACGATTATGAGAAACCTTACGATAGGACCTATGAAGTTGCTTGGAAAGAGCAAGGAAGAGGCAGAGAAAAAAGCTCAGGAGCTGCTTGACAGAGTTGGACTTGGTGATAGAGCCGAAAGCTATCCCAATCAGCTTTCCGGTGGACAGAAGCAGAGAGTTGCTATAGTCCGCGCTCTGTGTATGGAGCCGGAGGTTATGCTCTTTGATGAGCCCACTTCTGCTCTTGACCCTGAAATGGTAGGCGAAGTTCTTGAGGTTATGCGAGAGCTTGCGCGCGATGGTATGACAATGGTTTGCGTAACTCACGAAATGGGCTTTGCCCGTGAGGTTGCAAACAGAGTTATATTCATTGACGAAGGCGTTATTGCAGAAGAAGCTGCTCCCGCAGAATTTTTTGCCAATCCCAAAAGTGCGCGCCTCAGGGAGTTCCTCTCAAAGGTTATTGTTTAATTTATTGTGTAAAGAAAAACTGCAGGGTAACCTGCAGTTTTTTGTTTTGGAAGATAAATTATTGTTTAGCGGAGCTGTCCATTGTAGAGGCGACCATTGGTCGTCCGATCTCAATGAAATCATACTTTTTATAAGATGTTTGTTTGTGTTTTAGGCGTGAGGATGATATCCTCCCCTACGGCGTTGGTTTGTCAAATTATCGTTTGCCGCCCAATTAATTCTTCAACGTAAAAAGACCTGCTTTTTGCAACAGGTCTTTTTTGTAAATCACTTTTTATTT
>JAGAPL010000098.1 GCA_017623255.1 Clostridia bacterium | reverse complement strand
TAGTAGGTCTGTAGGTAAATTCAAATCCGCTGTTATAGCCTGAGCCACTGGCAAGATAAGTTGCCCATGTTGCAAAGTCAAGAGTTTTAACTTCGTTTCTTATGGATTCGAAAACTTTGTCCAGTTCTGCATCTGTTAAGTGAATATAATTGTAGTCATAAGTTTCAAAAAGCTGAGCAGAACGGTTTACAGCATCGGGAATTTCAAAGAATACGTTTTTATAAGCTTCATTTGTCTGCACGTGTTCCATTATTTCAGTATATTCATCTACGGGCATAAAGATATTTCTCGTTCTCTTAACACCCATATCTGAAACATAAACGATAGTCAACTCAGTGTTCTGTACGTATTCTTTATCGATTTCCATATCGTATATATCATATTCATACATGTAAGAATAGAATTTGCCGTTTATGGAGCGCTGATTGTTTTCTCTAAGGTTTTCTGCTGCAATGGCGATGGCATTTTTATCTTCTATTCTGATGCTGCCTGCTTTTTCAAGAGCGTATTCGCTGAAACTCAAGGCGTGGCGGTGGTTGCTGATGGGATTTTCGATATAGATCGCGGAGATCTCATCGTCTGCAGGTTCATATGAATGAACGTATGCAGCGCATCCGAAGCAAATGGCGCCAATTGCGATATTAAGTCCCAAAAGAATTGCAAGGCCGGGAAGCGTTGAGGGGATAGTTCTGAAGGTTTTCTGTGTGATAAGCTCGTATGCGAAATAAATGATGATGGCAACAATATAGAAAACGATTGCAATTTCTAATTCAAAACCGCTGATAAGCGCACAGGTTACGATACTGCTCACAACGAATCCAACGCAGATTCTTATAACGTGATGTATTTTCTTTCCGGGCGCTGCGTGGCCTGATGTTTCGCTCTTTCTGCGGCAGAAAAGTATAGCGGCGATAACAGCATACACGAGAGCTATTGCAATAGAGTAAATATCGCTGGCAATGTTGTTTGCATAGAAGTTATCGTCTCCGTAGAAGAACAGCTGAGCGATAAAATTGACAAGGGAGTTAAAGTCTGTTCCGAAAATTCCGTAGTGTCCTTCGATAATGGGAGCGATATCACCCATAACGAGAGTAACGAGTGTTATGAGAAGTCGGGGCAGGAAAAGAAGCAGACCTGCGCAGGTGATTTTTGCAATAGGTGTGCCCGTTAATCTCAGTGCGGCGATAATTCCGAAAACAAGCATCAGTGAAAGGGCAACAGCTGTCAGCATAACGTCGAATGTTCCCACCAGATTCACTATAAACACCTTAGGCATCAGAGCGTAGATTGCAAGGGTAACTCCGCTGTATATAACTGTCAGCGCAGCAAGCCATGTGAGAATAGCCGCAGTGAAGCTGGAAAACATACAAATGCGTGTATATGGCAGGGAATGATAGAAATCGGATGAGCTTCTTTTATTGAAAGGGCTGTAGAGGATGAATGTGAACGTGGGGGAAACCACCAACGCAATAACAAATACCAAAGGGCACATTTCAATGAAGTTCATAACCTGGGGAGAGTATTCAACAGGCTCGCCCATCTGTATCATATGGTTTACTTGTGAAAGGTAGTTTACGTATTGGATTGAGGGAACTGCTATTCCGATAAGAAGCAGAATTGCAAGAAATATTATGCCAACGAGGCGCAGCTGGCGCAGGCCTTCAACATAAAGTCCGCGTGAGAATATTTTATTTTTCATTGCATTTTCTTCCTTTCTCATTAGTCAAGGTTGAAGCTGTATCCCAGCGCTTCCATTTCGTATGTGAACACTTCCTCCAGGGTGAGTGGGAGCACGTCAAGAAGAATGGGATTAAGAGCGGAAAGTCGCATAACAGTTTCGCTTCTGTCGCCGCGAACGATCATATTAGTAACGGAGCCGTGGCGAGTAGAGTGAACGATATCTATATCCTTGAAAATTTCGTTAGTATAGTCATCGCGGAAAGCGATCTGAATTTTGAACTGGGATGTTTTAAGATTCTGAACGTCGCTTTCAAGCACAAGTCCGCCGCGGTGAAGCAGAGCAAGCTGATCGCAGGTGTCCTCAAGCTCTCTGAGCGAGTGGGATGTGATAATTGCGCTTGCGCCACGGTCAACAACATCCTGGCAAATAAGCTTTTTGATATAGTTTCTCATAACGGGGTCAAGGCCGTCAAAGGTTTCGTCAAAGAAAATATAGTCGGGCTTGGCTGCAAGAGCGAGGATGGTAACCGCCTGTCTTCTCATACCTTTGGAGAATGTGTTCAGGCTCTTGTTTGTGGCAAGATCCAGATCCTTGGCAAGAGATTTGAAGCGATTATAATCAAATCCGGGATAAATGGAGCGATACATAGTTGCCATTCTCTCCATTGTTGCGCCGGGAAGATAGAAAAGCTCATCGGGAACGTATGCTATTCTCTTTTTCACATTAGGATTTTCGTAAATAGGCGCGCCGTCCATTTCAGCCGTACCTTCGTCTGCTTTGTAAACGCCTGAAATAGTTCTGAGAAAAGTAGATTTTCCTGCGCCGTTTGAGCCGACCATTCCGTAGATACATCCGTCCTGAATGGTACAGCTTATATTGTCAAGGGCGGTGAAATCGCCAAACTTTTTAGTTAAGTTTTCAGTTTTGATCATCGTTTGTGACCGTTCCTTTCTTTAGTTTTCAACGGGGATAGAAAGTCCGTCTTCAACGGCTTTCTCAATTTCCTCTTTCGTCACACCGGAGAGGGCAAGCTCTTTCACAAGCTCTCGAAGGGTTGTGAGCTTTTTTCTTCCTGCGTTTTTGAGCACATCCTCTGCGCTTTCTGCAATAAAGCAACCTTTTCCGGGAACACTTTTTGCAATTCCTTTAGAGTCAAGCTCTGAATAAGCCTTTTGAATAGTGTTGGGATTAACTGAGAGCTCAATGGAAAGGCTTCGCACGGAAGGCAGTTGATCACCTGCTTTCATAATGCCAAGAGAAACAAGCTTTTCAACCTGTTCGATAATTTGCTCATAAACCGGAGTTCGTGACATTCCGTCTATTCGGAACATAATTACCTCCTTTATTCTTAAAGAAATACATTTCTGTTACAACTGTACTATGCGTGTTAGTACAGTTACAGTATAAGGCACATTTTTCCGTTTGTCAATAGTCTTAAGAAATTTTTAATAAAATACGTTTTAGAAAGTGAAAGGATGAATTATTGTTTATCTCTGTGTAGGGGAGGATAGTATCCTTCCGCATAAGACGGCAGATAAATTATGGTTTAGCGTAGCAATTCCCGTAGGGACCGACGTCCTCGGCGGTCCTTACACATAGAGATTGAATTGCCATATTTGATAACTGTATCAGAAAT
>JAGAPL010000097.1 GCA_017623255.1 Clostridia bacterium | reverse complement strand
TACAACACAGCCTTTGAAAGTGCTCCCGGCGAGATAACTATTATCTACGACGATCCCAAAGAGGGAATAGCAGAGGGCAAACCCTACGGATATGTGCGCCACGTATATTTGAGAAAATATAAGGTGTAAGGCTTTCGTAAATAATTCTGCATTAAATGAAAAATTCCCCAAGTATTTGATACTTGGGAAATTTTTTATTTATGATAAAGTTTCTTTGTTTCGTACTGAGGCTCGCAGCTGACGTTGATACCGAGGCGGCGGAGGATTTTTTCGTCCTCGTCGCTGATAATAACGGAGAAGTGAGCGTCGCTGCCCTTCAGATTTGCAAGCTGTTTCTTTGCAGTGTTGGAAATAGGATCGCTGAGTGCGGAAATAGTCAGAGCCAGAAGAACTTCATCGGTATGAAGTCTGGGATTTCTATGCTGCAGATATTGTGTCTTAAGGCTGCATATAGGAGAGAGAACGTCAGCAGAAATAAGCTGCAGGCTGTCCTCAATATTTCCCAGTGTTTTAAGCGCGTTGAGCAGAAGCGCGGAGGCGGCGCCCAATGTGCTTGAGGTTTTTCCCGTAACTATTCTTCCGTCGGGGAGCATCATAGCTCCTGCCGGCGCGCCCGTTGCCTTTGCTTTTTCAAGCGCTGCGGAAACGATGGGGCAATCATCGGGTTCAATATCGGATTGATTCATAAGAAGTTTGATCTTCTGAATAGCGTTTTCATCGCCGTTACCTTTGATTCTGTTGATGCAAGCAGTGAAATAGCGGCGGAGGATCTCCATTTTTGAAGCTTCGCGGCAAACCTCATCATCAACGATGCAGTTGCCAACCATATTAACTCCCATATCTGTGGGGGATTTATAAGGTGATGAACCCTGAATCTTCTGGAAGATTGCATTGAGAACAGGGAAAATCTCCACGTCTCTGTTATAATTGACAGCAATTTCGTTATATGCTTCCAGATGGAAGGGGTCGATCATATTCATATCGTTAAGGTCAGCAGTAGCTGCCTCGTAAGCAAGGTTTACGGGGTGCTTAAGGGGAAGATTCCATATAGGGAATGTTTCGAATTTAGCGTAACCTGAGGTGATGCCTCTTTTATAGTCGTGGAAAAGCTGGCTGAGGCATGTTGCCATCTTACCGCTTCCGGGACCGGGGGCTGTAACAACGATAAGGGAACGAGTGGTTTCTATATAATCGTTCTGACCAAGGCCCTCGTTGCTGACGATATGCTGAACATCGGAAGGGTATCCTGCTATGGGATAGTGACGGTAGCAACGGATTCCGAGAGACTTAAGTCTTTTAAAGAAAGCATCAGCCGCTGCCTGTCCGTTATATCGTGTGAGAACAACGCTTCCAACGTAAAGTCCAAGCTCGCGGAACGTATCAATAAGGCGGAGAACATCTTCGTCATAAGTGATGCCCAGATCGCCTCTCATTTTATTTGTTTCAATATCTGCTGCGTTTATGGTGATAACAACTTCAACATCGTCTCCAAGCTGTTGCAACATACGGATCTTGCTGTCAGGCTCAAAGCCGGGAAGAACTCTTGAAGCGTGGAAATCGTCGAAAAGCTTTCCGCCGAATTCGAGATATAGCTTGCCTCCGAACTGCGCTATACGGCGACGAATGTGCTCGGACTGCATAGCAAGATATTTATTATTATCGAATCCAACCTTTTTCATAATACCAGTGACCTTTCCTTTCTTCGATAAAACCAACACATCAAGTATACCACAAAATACCTGCAAGTAAAAGAGAATTTTAAAATTTATCTATGTTTTTTTCTCTTTTCAGGCAGGCAGCCAAGCAGCAGCAAAGCAAATGCGCCAAGCATAACAAAAGTACGGAGAAGATCAATTCCGTAAACCTCAAAAAACAGGGCGAAATCTGAGGCAAAGCTTTTTCCCCAGCTGATAAATGTGATAATTCTTCCGCCAAGTCCAACAGCGGAAGCGGCTGCGGTTGCAATCAGTGCGCCCTTCAGATTTTTTTCTACAGCCTTTGAGCCAAGGAGCAGCATAACGGCGGCAGGTGCGCTAAGCAATACGATCTCAAGCATATCAATAACATTTCCAAGCACTATGCCGAATATCATTTCATTTCCCATAATGCCTGCAATATATGTAAATGTTTTATAGATAGCAACTCCGCCTGCGGCAGTGAGGAAAATGGCGCCAAGCTTTTGCTTTTTGCCTGAAATTATAATAATTCCCGCTATTATGAGCGCAAGGATATAAACAACTTTAGTTATAAGCTCTCCTATATAGCCTGTATTGCCTTCAGCAATGAGAGTAGCAAATCTTTTCGTTTCAGCTATTTCAAAGAGGGTGATGGCAAAAACAAGCAGACCGGATAAAACGGCATTAAATCTTTTCATAATAAATCTCCGTAAAAAAACTACAAGGATATTTTATAATACCTTAAAATAATTGTCAAGGCGACAGTTGTTTTCAATGCGATCTTCAATGGATAATAAGCGGCAAAAAATTATCTTATTGCAGAAATTTTTCAATATATATTGAAAAACTTACAAAATATGATAAAATAGCTATGATTTGCACTTTTGTGCTTTATATTATTGATGTGAAAGGAAAAACAAATGAATCGTGCGCGATTTGGTTCACGACTTGGTTTCATCCTTGTTTCTGCAGGATGTGCAGTCGGACTAGGAAACGTTTGGAAGTTCCCTTATATGTGCGGTCAGTATGGCGGTGCAGTATTTATTCTTGTTTATCTTCTTTGCCTTCTTGTGCTTGGCCTGCCTATTATGGCTTGTGAATTCGCAGTTGGACGCGGAAGCCAGAAAAGCGTTGCTCAGAGCTTTAATGTTCTTCAGGCAAAGGGCGGCAAATGGAATCGTCTTGGTATAATCGGCGTTCTTGGTTGCTATCTGCTTATGATGTTCTATACAGCCGTTGGCGGTTGGCTTCTGTATTATTGCTATAAATCAGCTGCAGGCGCTTTTTCAGGTGCCTCAAAGGAAGCAATAGATGCAACGTTCGGGTCTCTTATGGGCGATCCTGCAACAATGATGCTGTGGACACTTATAGTTATAGTTCTTGCATTTGCGGTATGCCTTGTAGGAATGAAAAACGGCGTTGAAAGAGTAACGAAGTATATGATGATATGCCTGCTTGCCATTATGGCAGTTCTGGCTGTTCGTATAGTAACTCTTGACGGTGCTATGGAAGGCGTTAAGTTCTATCTTGTTCCCGATGTCAAGCAGATCGAAAAGGTTGGATTTGGAAATATACTTGTTGGCGCAATGAACCAGGCGTTCTTCACACTCAGCCTTGGTATAGGCGCTATGGCTATTTTCGGAAGCTATCTTGATAAAAAGAGAAGTATCACAGGTGAGTCTGTGTTTATATGCATTATAGACACAACGGTTGCTCTTCTTGCAGGCTTTATCGTAATTCCTTCCTGCTTTGCATATAATGTTCCTCAGGATGCAGGCCCCTCTCTCATTTTCAAAACTCTGCCCAACGTTTTTGCAAATATGGCCGGAGGCAGAATCTGGGGTACATTCTTCTTCCTGTTCCTCTCTTTTGCGGCTCTTACAACCATTATCACGGTTTTTGAAAATATCGTTGCATATGCAATGGACGTTCTTGGATGGTCAAGAAAGAAATCTGTTCTTGTAAACCTTGTTGCAATGTGCGTTTTGTGTGTTCCCTGCGTGCTTGGTTTCAGCATATGGTCAGGCATTCAGCCTCTCGGCGAGGGCAGCACGATTATGGACCTTGAGGACTTTATCGTTTCAAACAACCTCCTTCCTCTTGGCAGCATTGTATATCTTTTGTTCTGCGTTAAGAAAAACGGTTGGGGATGGGATAATTTCCTTGCAGAAGCAAACGCAGGCGATGGTCTTAAATTCCCTCGCAAAATGCGTTTCTATCTCACATGGATCCTTCCTGCAATCGTTGTGTATATCTACATCAACGGCTATTGGGAAAAATTTATTGCTCCTATTGTAAAGGCAGCAGCTGCTGAAGCAAACGGCTCTGTTGGGGCATTCTTTGGTGCGGTTGTTGGTCACAGCAACTTTGCCGTTGCAGCTGTTTGGGTTGCGCTTGCAGTTGCGTTCCTTGTGTGGATCTCATCAATCGTATTCCGCAAGAGTAAAGCTGAATAAATTATATAAGCTAAAAAATCCGACAGAATTCTGTCGGATTTTTTGCGTCTGAGATAAAAATAGAAATTCTGAATTACCGTATAAAACAGCTCATTTCTTGTTTTAAGTTCAATTGTACCATATTTAATTCAATTACTTAAAACAAAAAGGAACAGAAAATTCTGTTGTTTTTATTCGTTTGTTTCAACCAATTTGTATTTTTGTGTTTTCAAAAGTATGCCTTCGGGAGTGGAGCATATAAAAAGAGTGGAGTTTTTGTCAATGTGATATATTTCACGCAATTCTTTTGGGATTACTATTCTACCTAAAGTATCTACTTTACGAGGGATACCGATTATATGCATTATTACACCTTCTTACCAATTTACTTTGTTATATTATAGTGGGTTTTCCCATAAAAGTCAATACTTATTCTATTACATTTTATACTTTAATCAGTAAATAAATGGAGATAGATATGTATAGGCGAATAAGAGATTTGAGAGAAGACCACGATTTCAAGCAAGAAAAACTGGCAGAAATTCTGGGATGTAAACAAAGTACTTATAGTGATTATGAAACGGGACGTTGTGATATATCTACGCAAAGGTTAATTGCACTTTCTGATATATATAACGTTTCAACCGACTATATATTGGGATTGACGGATGATCCTCAGCGCTTCATTTCAACTGAAAAATCTTCTGTTCAGCATCGTTTGAAAGAACTGCGCCAACAGTATAAATTAACTCAAACGGAAATTGCTGCAAAAATTAATTGTTCACAGAGGATATACAGTGATTATGAAATTGGCAGGTATGATATTTCAACGGAAACTTTGATTTCTATTGCCAAAATATATCGTGTATCAACAGATTATATTCTTGGCATAAGTGATAAATAAACTTTAATTATTATAGTGATAAATTCTGAAAAATTATGATAAAAAAGCTGTTGCAATTTTGCAACAGCTTTTTCTTATCTTTTAGTCCAGGTGCTTGGGGAAAGAGTGATGATGAGAGGGAAAATCTCAAGTCGTCCAAGCAGCATTGCGAAGGTCAATGCCAAAGTTGAAACATCGGAATAGCCGTCAAAGTTTGATGTGGGTCCAACTGCGCCAAATCCTGGTCCAACGTTATTGAAGCAAGCTGAAACTGCCATAAAGTTTGTTTCAAAATCATAGTTTTCAATTGCGCAAAGCAGTAAGAATAAAACAACAAAACACAACATATAAAGAGAAAAATATGTTGTACAATTTCTAAGAGTTGAATCCTCAATCTGTTTGCCTTCGAACTTAACGGTGTTGACAGAGCGGGGACGCAGCATTTGGCGAATTTCTTTACCCATTGCCTTTCCAAGTATTATAACTCTTGAAACCTTAAGTCCTCCCGCCGTGGAGCCTGCACAACCGCCTATGAACATCAGGATAAGCAATATGGCTTTCGACAAAGTGGGCCAAAGATTGAAGTCAGTTGTTGTGTAACCGGTGGTGGTTATTATTGAGGAAACCTGAAATGCTGCGAGTCTGAGGGCTTCTCCAAATCCGTTGCACATCTTGAAAATGTTAGCGGTAATTGCTGCGGTGCTTGTAGCAACTATTGCAACATAACACCAAAGCTCACTGCTTTTGAAAACAGATTTGAATTTCTTAATAAGAATGAGATAATAAAGGTTGAAGTTTATTCCAAAAAGGAACATAAATATAGTGATAACCCACTGTATATAAGGGCTGTATCCACCTATACTGTCAGCTTTTATGCCGAAACCTCCTGTACCCGCAGTTCCGAAGGAGTGTACAAGACTGTCAAACAGTGACATACCGCCTGCAAGAAGAAAAATAACTTCAACAGCGGTCATAACAATGTATATGATATAGAGTATCTTTGCAGTATCCTTTGCTTTGGGAACAAGTTTTCCCACTATGGGACCGGGCATTTCTGCACGCATCAGGTGTATTGAACGGTCACTAAGATTGGGGATGATAGCCATAACAAAAACCAAAACTCCCATACCGCCTACCCAGTGGGTAAAGCTGCGCCAGAAAAGGCAGCTGCGGCTCATAGCCATAACCTCTGTGACTATAGAAGCTCCGGTTGTTGTGAATCCGCTTACAGTTTCGAAAAGTGCATCTATATAGGAAGGTATCTCTCCGGTTATATAGAAAGGCAGAGCTCCCACTGCCGAAAGTACGAGCCATGAAAGTGCTGTGATAGCAAATCCTTCTTTTGCATAGATAACCTGATTATCGGTGCGAAAGAAAACAGTCATAAGTCCGCCTACACAAAGTGAGCATCCTGCTACTGTCACAAATCCCCACAAAGCAGTTTCGCGATAGACAATTGCAACTATTATTGGAAGCACAAGCAGGGCAGACAGCGCCACAAGCATCATGCCGAGGGTCGAAAAAACTTTTTTATAATTCATATTTTACCTGATTATATCTGAAAGATCATGCAAACGCTGGCCGGCAGCGAGAACAACCACTCTGTCTCCTGCCTCTATAGTGTCGCTACCTGAAGGGATAATAATCTTTTTGCCGCGGATAATTCCTGCAATAAGAGTATTTTTCTTCAGATCCATATCTCTGAGGGGGATCCCAATATATTTGAAATCACTCTGAACCTTAAATTCAAGGGCTTCAGCAGCGCCGTCCATAAGCTTATAAAGCGTTTCAACATTGCTTCCCATAGAGTTTTTAAGAGCGCGTGCATAGGTAGAAATAACGTCTGAAATGATCAGTCTGGGAGAAACTGTGCATTCAAGTCCGAGGTTTTCAGCCATTGAAAGCAGTTCGATGCGGCTAACCTTTGATATAACCTTGGGAACATTCTGTGAAGAAGCAAATATGGATATAAGAATGTTTTCTTCATCCATTCCTGTCAGGGCAACGAAAGCGTCACTCCGGCTAAGTCCTTCTTCAAGGAGCAATTCCTGCTGAGCTCCGTCTCCGCAGATAACGACGGCGCCTGGAAGCGCATTTGATATTTCTTCACAGCGTTGGCGGTTCTTTTCAATGATTTTAACATCATGTCCGCCCGCCAGCAATCTCTTTGCAAGATAGAAGGCTGTTTTTGAGCCGCCAAGAATTATAACGCTTCTTGCCTGCTTCTGTAGTATTCCGAGCATTTTAAACAGCTTCTGCGCTTCGGTTGCAGTTGCCATAATGCCGACTTTGTCGCCTCCGCGAAGGACGAAATTACCATCGGGAATAAACACTTTGTCCTCACGCTTAACTGCGCTGACAAGGTACTGTCCCTGATATTTTTTACGCATTTCAATAAGGCTAAGACCGTCAAGCTTGGAGTCTGTTTTCAGCTTCAGTTCTATCATTTCAAACTTTCTGTTTGAAAATGTTTCTATTTTTGCGGCTCCGGGCAGTCGCAGAATATTATAAAGCTCCTGTGCGCAAAGCTTCTCAGGATTGATTGCGCTGGAAATGCTCAGCTGAGAGCGCAGAAATTCAAGGCTGCTGCCGTTATATTCAGGGTTGCGGATTCTTGCAACGGTTTTCTTTGCGCCCATTTTCTTAGCAATAAAGCAAGAGAGCATATTAAGCTCATCGCTGCCTGCAACCGCAACAAACATTTCTGCTTTGTCAACGCCGGCTTCGCTAAGAATCTCGCTGTCAGCACCGTTTCCGCAAACGCACATTATATCGTAAATATTTGAAACCTCGGTCACAACGTCGTTGTTATCATCAATAGCAACAACGTCATGTCCCTCTTTAACAAGGCTGTCGATAATAGTTGTACCTATTTTTCCACAGCCAACGATTATAATTCGCATATAATTCTCCATTTTATTTGGAAATATCGACCTCATTGTACACCATATAAAAGATTATTTCAAGAAGTTGATGAAAATAGTTGATATTTCATCTTTTATTACAAAAAGGTTGATTAGTTTTGGTGAAAATCACCATTAATGCGGTTGTATATAATACAAAATGTAACAAATAAAACATACAATTGGCGATTTATGGGAATTTTCACTACATATAATAACAGCAAAGAAACGGTAAAAATCTCCTGCAAAATTAGTTTAGGCTAATGTTCATATTTGCTTGAAAACAATGTGTATGTGTAGTATAATAAAAGAAGTATAAAAACTTTCACATTAATAAATGTTTTTGGAGGAAAATCTTGAAAAAAGTCAGCTTTAAAAAAGCTTATGGAACATTTTTGCTTGTGATGCTTGTGCTGGCGGTGGCAAGTGTTCTTTATATAAGAAATCTTCTTGTAAAATATGAAGCTTCCCAGCCCGAAAGAAAGGTTGAAGAGCAGATAGAGCTTCTCTCAGATGCTGCTATGTACGGAAAAATTGACACGGTTCTTTCTTTTGAGGGTTATGACCCGGGAGACGAACAGCAAAAGCAGACGGATATCAGCATTCTGACACAAAAGCTGAGAAGTGCCGTTCTCAGCTATGAAGAACAGCCTTCCGTTAACGGAGTCGTTTATAATATTATCAGTGGAAACGAGATTTTGGCGCGTGTAACCCTTGAAAGCGTTGAAACGAAAACTAGGCTCATAGTTTTTAATTTTGAAACCTGGGAGGTCAGAAGCCTTGAACCTGCCATTATAGACAAGGATATTGAATTGCCTCTTTCCGTAGGCATCAAGCTTAATGGCGAAGCACTTCAAGGAACAAAAAATACAGAAACAGGAATGATGACCTACAGCATATGCTCGCTCACAAGCCCTGAACTCACTCTTTATGACGTTGCAGGGAACGAAACGAAATTTGATTCTTCAAAAAAGGTCAATACATATGCTTATAAAATTTCTGCGCCTTCCAACTATACAGTTTATGCAAACGAGCAAGCTGTTGCCTCTGATGTAGCAACAAGCGCACCCATAGCAGATTATGAGTATGTTTATGAGTATTGTCCTCAGATGCCAAAACAGCTCACATATGATCTGTATTTTCTTTCAAATGATGTCAGCTTCAGAGTGACTGACAATCTTGGAGCCGAGGTCCCCTTTGAAATAGAAAACCGAACCGCAACAATAGAGGGACAGTCATCAGAGTCAAATCTTCCTGAGGATATCAAGAGTCAGATCGACGTTCTTGATGCGGCACAGCAGTGGAGCCTGTTTATGACAGATGACCTCAAGGGTAAAAACCATGGATATGCAACTATGAATAAGCTGCTTATTGACGATTCATATTTGCAGGAGGTTGCATGGAAGTGGGCAACCGGAATTGATATCACCTTCACAAGTGTTCACAAGCTTGGCGCAGATCCTTTTGTAGATGAGGAAATAACTGATTTTGTCAGATATAGTGACAAATGCTTTTCTTGCACGGTAAGATTTAAAAAGCATATGATCCTTGCAGGAAATATGACTGTTATGGATCCGATGGACAGCACGTTTTATTTTGTTAATATAGCTGAGGCAGGCAAGGATCCCATATGGCTTATAGCTGATATCAGAGAGAATGTGAGCGAAGGAGGTACTGAAAATGAATGAGAAAAACAACGTAACACCTACAGTGCCCCCGCGTGCACCCAGACCGACGCAGAAGCCTGTCCGCAACGGAGCGGCAGCAAAGCCTCAAAGCGCTGATGCGCTCAAGGCTCAGTTAAATGCTGCGCAAAAAAGAAATGCTCAGGCGAGCAGTGCTCCTAAGAAAGTCGTACCCCAGATGAGCGCAGTTCAAAAAAGCAAAGTATCTTCAGCTGTTTCAAACACTGCAAGTAAAGAACTACAGTCAAGAATAGCAGCAGCTCAGTCCCGGGCAAAGCCTGCTCAAAGCGCTGCTGTAAAAAACGAAATAAAAAATCGACAGGCGGTATCAAAGCCTGTGTCACAGACCACTGTGAAGCCTGTAACACAACCCGTTGCGAAGCCTGCTGTCAATAATCAAAAGGCAACCGCAAATGTGCAAAAGCCGATGAGTGCGCAAAGGGAACCTCAGTCAAAGCCCGTGCCACAAAAGCAGCCGGTTCCTAAGCCAACTCAGAGCGCGGCATCCCAAACTCCCCCTGTGAGACGGCCTGTTCGCCCCGAACCTGAGAGAATAACCTCTCCTCAGATGCAGCGCCGTCGCGAAACTGTTGGTGCTCACGTATATGAAGAAAAAGAAAGAGTCAGAAGAAATGTTAAGAAAAAGTCAGGCCCTCTTAAGATAGTTGTTCGAGTACTTAGCTTTTTGCTGACGTTTGTGATAATTATTGCCGCAACTGTGTTTGTGAGTCTGAAAATGATCTGCGGTGACACGTCTCCTGCGGCAAAAGAGCTTCTTGTAACCACCTTGCTTGAAACGGGACAGATGAAGGATATTGCATCCTGGTTTTTGTCAGCTGAGGAAATTCAGCAGATCGTGGATGGCAATAAAATGAGCGCCTTTGAAAATGATATAGACAGCTCTCTTATTTCTATCGACAAAACTCCCGAAGCAAATGAAAACGGCGCGGAGCAGAAGGATATTGAAGTTGTTGAGATTTCGGGCAGAACGTTTTTTGGAACGCTGCTTATAATCAAAGATCCTTCAAGAGTTGAGCTTGCGTCTACATATCCTTGGAAAGAGGAGGGAGTTCCACTTGATAAGCTTGTAAATGATGCAGGAGCTGTAGCGGGTATCAATGGAGGACTTTATAATTCCACAAACAACTCAGGCGGAAAGCCCTATGGAGTTGTTGTTTGCAAGGGAGAGATCCAGTTCAACGAGCCTCAGCAGTATCCCGGCCTTGTGCTTATCGGATTCACAGAGGACAATATTCTTGAAATAATTCCCATAGGAGATTATTCTAAAAAAGACATAGAAAATCTTGTTCGCGACAAGAAGATCCGTGATGCTGTTACCTTCCAGGAAGAAGCCAGCGACAAAAACAATCACTTTGTTCAGCTGGTTATCAATGGTGAGGCAAGAGATATGAACGGTATGGGCAGCGGCCTTAATCCCAGAACAGCCATCGGGCAGAGATCGGATGGATCGGTGCTTATGCTTGTAACTGACGGACGCGGCAAGGCGGGACATCTTGGCGCATCTGCTTCTGACCTGATCAACATTATGGTTGAGTACGGGGCTGTTAACGCGGCTAACCTTGACGGTGGTTCTTCATCTTGTATGTATTATAATGGGGAGTACCTTATGACAAGTGTAACCTTCTATTATTCCAACAGCTCATGGAAACTCCCTCTGGGTTTTGTTGTAAAATAACTTGATATAAATTGATAAATGTGATAGAATAATTCTATAATAATTAAAGGAGATCATAACTATGTACTACATTGGTATTGACCTAGGCGGAACTAATATCGCTGCAGGTATTGTAGACGAAAACTACAACATCATTAAAAAGGCAAGCACTCCCACAAATGCCGGCAGACCTGCTGATGTTATCACAGCTGACATCGCGGCTCTCTGCAAGAAGCTGGTGGATGATCTTGGCATTTCTATGGACGAAATCGGAAGCATTGGCATTGCAACTCCCGGTTCTGCAAACTGCGAAACAGGCGAGATCCTTTATGCAAACAACCTTCCTTTCAGCCACTATCCTATGCAGGCTAAGCTTTCTGAAGCGCTCGGCACTTCCAAGAGAGTTTATATCGAAAACGATGCTAACGCAGCAGCTAAGGCTGAGTCCGTTGCAGGTGTTGCTAAGGGCTCCAAGTATTCTGTTATGATCACTCTCGGCACAGGCGTTGGCGGCGGTATTATTCTTGACGGTCAGGTTTATTCCGGATTTAACTTCGCAGGCGCTGAGCTTGGACATATGGTTATCGTTAAGGACGGCAGAGAATGCACTTGCGGCAGAAAGGGCTGCTGGGAAACTTACAGCTCCGCTACAGGTCTTATCCGTACAACACGTGAGAAGATCGAAGCTTGCAGAGCTGAAGGCAGAACAACTGTTATGGAAGAAATGATCGGTGGCGATCTTGACAGAATTTCCGGCAGAACAGCTTTCAATGCTATGCGTCAGGGTGATGAGGCAGGTAAAGAGGTCGTTGAAGAATATATCTCCTACCTCACAACAGGTCTTGTTAATATCATCAATATTTTCCAGCCTAACGTTCTTTCTATTGGTGGCGGTATCTCCAATGAGGGCGATTTTCTCATCGATCTCCTCCATGACAGAGTTTTCGCTGAAACTTATTCCAGAGACGGCACTCCTCAGTGCGAACTGAAGATCGCTACTCTTAAAAATGATGCTGGTATCATCGGCGCCGCTGCTCTCGGTATGTGATCCGTTGGTTCCTAAAAATTTAACCCCTTATATGGTAGTAATTTAATAGAGAGTATACAGGGGGAAACTTTTTAAGGAAAAGTTCTCCCCCTGACCCCCTTCAAAACCTTTTCGCAGAAAATCCCCTTCCAACCCCACTTGTGTGGGGGTGGAAGGGGATCTTTTACAAAGAGGTTTGGGGGAGGGTGCGGGAGGAGACCTTTCCTCAAAAGGTCCCTCCTGCGTATTCTCCGTTAAACTACCATATAAGGGGTTAATTTTTTAGAAATCAGGAGTAAATACTGTAGTGGATGAGGAGGGGTCTTGAGAGAAGCCATCGAAGCCCAGGGAGATAGCTTCGTTTAGAACGAAGTTATATTCGAAGGTGGTGACTTTGCGTTTCAGTTCTTTAAAGGAATCGGGAGTGAATTCGGGTGTGTATTGCCGCATTAGGCTGAGAATGATACTGCTTGGCGGAACACTTTCGGAAACGAGGCGGAGTGCCGCCGCACTGTCGTGTCTGCCGCCGGGTAAAACGAGGTGGCGGAGAATAATTCCTTTATTCAGCATACCGTCCTTAAAAACGGGTTCACCTGTAATTCGGAACATTTCAGAGAGAGCTGATGAGGCAACCTGAGGGTAGTCAGGCGCGGCGGAATATTTTTTAGCCATTTCGGATGTGCCGTATTTAAAATCTGTAAGGAATATATCGGCGTAGCCGTCGAGTGCGCCGATCGTTTCAGCCTTTTCATATCCCCCCGTGTTGAACACAACGGGAATAGTGAGTTTGGGTTTGGCGAGGTTAAGAGCGTCAATTATCTGAGGAGTGAAGTGCGTAGGAGTTACAAGGTTAATGTTATAAGCTCCCATATCCTCAAGGCGAAGCATTTCATCTGCCAGCTGAGAAGGCGTAAAAACGTGGCCTTTGCCGCCGTGGGAAATAGCGTTATTCTGGCAATAAACACAATGTAACGGGCATCCGGAGAAGAAAATAGTGCCGCTGCCGCGCGAGTCATCGCTTTTGCCGCTGATTATCGGCTCCTCAAAATGATGGAGCATAATTTTTGAAACGCGGATATCTGCGCCTTCGCCGCAGTATCCGTTTTTTTCATATCTGTTGGCGCCGCATTCTCTTGGGCATACGGCGCAGGAAGTTAAGTTGAACATAATAATAACCTTCTCCGGCGGAGAAGGGGGACCGCTTGCGGTGGATGAGGAGAGCAGTTTCAGATATATTCATATACCGAAGAAGTCACTATTCCTTTTCTTAATTTTACAAACTAATAAAAAGCGGCTCTGACGAGCCGCTTTTAAAGTCAATATTAGTGAATGATGTAGCGCTCTGTATCGCGGTCGAAGATGTGGATCTTGCTTGCGTCGAGAGCAACCTTGATAACGTCACCAGCGCGAGCCTTGGACTTGTTGTCAACTCTGGCGATGAAGCTTTCCTCACCTGTTCTGAGGTAGAGGTAGATTTCAGCGCCCATAAGCTCTGTAACTTCAACGTCTGTTTCGATAACGCTGTCGGGCATAGACTCAACGTAGCTTGCGCCGTCATAGATATCTTCAGGACGGATACCCATGATAACTTCCTTATCGATATAATCCTTGAGAGCAGGGTTGTTAGCCTTGTCTGCAGGAAGCTTAACAGAGTTTTCACCGAATGTGAGGTAGAGGCCGTTGCCCTTTTCTTCGAGAACGCACTCTACGAAGTTCATCTGAGGTGAACCGATAAAGCCTGCAACGAAGAGGTTGATAGGATAGTCATAGAGGTTCTGAGGTGTGTCAGCCTGCTGAATGAGACCGTCCTTCATAACTACGATACGTGTAGCCATTGTCATAGCCTCTGTCTGGTCGTGAGTTACGTATACGAATGTTGTACCGATTCTCTGGTGGATCTTTGTAAGCTCAGTTCTCATTGTTGCACGGAGCTTAGCGTCAAGGTTTGAGAGAGGCTCGTCGAGAAGGAATACCATAGGCTTACGAACGATTGCACGACCGAGAGCAACTCTCTGCTTCTGACCACCGGAAAGAGCCTTAGGCTTACGGTCGAGAAGGTGTGTGATGTCGAGAATACGAGCAGCTTCTTCAACGCGGCGCTTGATCTCTTCCTTAGGTGTCTTGCGGAGCTTAAGACCGAATGCCATGTTGTCAAATACTGTCATATGAGGATACAGAGCGTAGTTCTGGAATACCATCGCGATATCTCTGTCCTTAGG
>JAGAPL010000096.1 GCA_017623255.1 Clostridia bacterium | reverse complement strand
TCTCTGTGAGCAACTCTTGCCATTGCAAGATACATACCAACCTCTGTGCATTCGCCCTGGAAGTTAGCGCGAAGACCATCGATGATTTCCTGGGGAACACCGTCGATGATACCAACTTCATGCTCGCAAGCCCAAGTCATTTCTTCGCTTTCAACAACCTCAACGAATTTTTCTGCGGGAGCCTTGCAAAGGGGGCAAGCTGCAGGGGGATTTTCACCTTCAACGATTTCTCCGCAAATAAGACATTTCCACTTTTTCATAATAATTTTTCCTCCAAATACATTTTAAATATTTTTAAATTAAATTTTTTTGCAATCAGAACAGATGCCTGTAAATGTCAACTGACAGCTACAAACGGATCCACCGGATCCCGTTTCAGCAGCCGACTGAAGCTCAGCCGGAACAGCGATATCATGCAGGTCGATCACAGCGCCGCAGCAGGTGCATATATAATGAACGTGGGGAGCAGTGTTCCCATCGAATCGTTCAATGCCTTTAACGGTGCCTATGCTGACAGCCTCACCTATTTCTTTAAAATATGTAAGGTTACGATAAACAGTTCCAAGCGAGAGATTGGGGATCTCAGGTTTTAGCTGATTATAAACCCATTCTGCTGAGGGGTGAACTGTTGTTGAACGCAGACATGCTAAAATGGCATCTCTTTTTTTAAAATGCTTTGTGCGTTCCATATTCCACCTCCTAAACGCGAATGATTACTGTTTACGTATATAATATAACACATCAATTTCTATTTGTCAATAGGAATTATTCGCATTTACTAATTTTTTTAAAAATTTTTTTATTTAAAAGAGAAGCGAGTCTATTTAACATAATTTTATTGATAAAAACAGGTAAATATGATATTATAAAGTATAAACTAAATGAAAAGCAGGTGTGGGTTATGACTACAGAAACTATTTTCTTGCGCGAGGATGATCAGAATATAAAAATGCAAACCTTTGTGCATGATGATTCAACAAATGTAATTGCAGGCAAGCGCGCGGCAATGGTTGTGCTTGCGGGCGGCGGTTATTTGTTTCAGGCTAACGACCGAGAAGGCGAACCTGTTGCCATCAATTATTTCGCAGCGGGCTACAATTGCTTTCTGGTAAATTATTCTATAAATGATAAAGCAGCATTCCCACGTCCCGTTCAGGATGTTTCAAAGGCTATAGTACATATCCGCAGAAATGCAGAAAAATATAATATTGATCCTGATAGAGTATATGTTATAGGTTTTTCCGCAGGCGGACATCTGGCTGCTTGTATGGGAACTTTCTGGTGTGAGGATTGGGCAAAATCAGATGATGATATGGAGTTTGGCGAAAACAAACCAACAGCCGTTTTGACCTGCTATCCTGTTATAACAGGTGATCCTCGCTATTATCACCAGCATTCAATAATGAGAGTGCTTGGAAACGATATATATAAGGAAGATACGTCAGCTGAAGATCTTGCTAAATATTCAGTAGAAAAGCAGATCACAGAAAATACGGTTCCCACGTTTATTTGGCATACCTTTGAGGACACTTGTGTTCCGGTTGAAAATTCTCTTTTATACGCAATGGCACTAAAAGAGAAGGGAATCCATTTTGAGCTTCATATTTATCCTAAGGGGGATCACGGCCTTTCCATTGCAACAAAAGAGACATGGTGGGGAGCTGAACATTTGATAGACACCCACGTTGGATCTTGGTTCAGGGATAGCCTTGAATTTCTTGAAATTTTTAAATAATGGATATAGAACTGCCCAAAAGGAAAAATCTGCGTTTGCAGAACTATGATTACAGCTCACCAAATGCATATTTTTTGACGATATGTACGCACGATAGGCAACCTATATTATCGGATATCGTAGGGGCGATTCACGAATCGCCCCTACAACGTCGGTCCGTTGTTTCAAAAATAGTTGGTTATCTGAAAATGAATTCATCAAAAGAAATTCACCAAAAATACGGTAATAAATTATTATGGCAACGCGGATTCTATGATCACATTATTCGCAACCGCGAGGAATATGAGAAGATAGAGAAATATATCTATGAAAACCCTCTAAAATGGCAATATAATAGGTTGAAACAAAATAAAACAGAAAACTCCCCTGAATAAGAGGGGAGTAGGGGCGATTCACGAATCGCCCTTTTTATATAAAATTTAATTGATTAATTGTTTTAAATCCAACGTTTTCTGGCGATTCGTGAATCGCACCTACAAGTCGTATATATAATCATTCTATATCATCGGGGATATATTCAACAATATCTTCAATTCTGCAGTTTAGTATTGAACACAAACGTTCAAGGCTATTTGTTGTTATACAAGAATTTTTTCTAAGTTTATCAATCAATGAGGCACTTACTTTATAATCTTTTATAAGATTGTATTGAGATACACCTCGTTTTTTCATAGTTTCCCATAGTTTGTTATAACAAATCATAATATACTCCTTTAAGAGATTATATTTATATTATAAAATGAAATAATTATCTTGACAATTATCGTTATACAGACTATAATATAGTTATCGTTATACAGACTATAAGGAGACAAAAATGCAAGATTATTTAAAATTGGTATGGCATGGGGAAATATGCCCGGTGGAATTGTGCGCAGTAAACAATCAAGAGATAAAACGTTTGGAAGAGCTCAGAGAAAGAAAACGTGAAAAACTAATGCAACGTGTAGGGAAGGAAGAACAGATTGTTTTTGAGAAATATATAGATTGTGTTGAAGAGCTTTTATTAATATATATGGAAGAAGCTTTTGAATGCGGAGTTAAATATACTTCCAAGTTTTTGCTTAATGCTTTGCAATAAAAACATAGAAAAGTAGGGGCGATTCACGAATCGCCCCTTTTTTATATTAGTTTGAATTATTAGTTTTCGCCGTTGTCTTCATCCTCGCCAAACCCGTCGAGCACGGGGATAACAGAATCGCCGCCTGTGATCTGAGGAAGTTCGCCATCCCATTTTTCAGCATACTGGTAGTCTATAAGCTCATCTGTAATGCTGGCAGCAAGTTTCTGGTTTGCTTCAGCCTCGGCTGTAGCCTTTGCAAGAATTGCATCAGCTTCTGCCTGCGCTTCAATAACCTTAACCTGAGCTGCAGCTTCCGCTTCAATAACCTTCTGCTGAGCCTCTGTCTGAGCCTTCAGCTTATTCTGTTCAGCAACCTGCTTGGCTTCAACAGCTTCAGTAAATGCATCTGTAAAGTCCATGTTTTCAACGGATGAACCAACCAGCTGAATGTTGTGCTCAGCAAGGCTTTCCTTCAGCACAGTTTCTATCTGTTCGGAAAGATCGTTTCTTGAGCCAACAAGGTTTTCTGCTGTAAATTTAGCTGCAACAGTTTTAACGCTGTCCTGAATTCTGGGGATGATTATTTTGTCGTAGTATTTTTCACCGATCGTCTTGTAAATTGTCTGTGCATTTTCCTTGTCGATCTGGAAGTTCACTGTGTATGTAATATTAACTTCCTGAATGTCACTTGAGAAGCAGGAAAGCTCAAGAGTTTCCTTCTGTGTTCTGTTGTCCATATTGATAACGTTAGAAAGGGGGTTTTTCAGGTGAATACCTGCTTCGTAGGTATAGTCTTCAACGTGGCCGAATGTAGTAACAACGCCTGTATGTCCTGTAGGAACTTTTGCGACGCAGCTTGCAGCCATAACAAGAATACCGAGAAGGGCAATAAACTGTTTGGCATTAACTGCCCAGGTATAACCTTTTCCGTCCTTTTTAAAGCCGAATATCACGAAAAGAATCAGTGCAAGAATTGTGCCTAAAATAAAGTAAGTCATATTTGTCTCCTTTGTGTTGTTTAATTTGTTTCTGTGATTTCTTCTATATAAGCAATGTCGCTTTGCGACAGAGCTGACGAATATGAAAGTGAAGTGAGATCGTCAAATCTCTTTTCCACTTCTGCGCGTTTGAGCAATCTGTTGCAGAATGCAGCGTAGCCGTATTCTGAAGAAAAATTGCCTTTGAAGCTATCGCTTTTGATAACGGTTGATGGGATAACCAGATCAAATTCTTTTCCGTTTTTAAAATGTGATTTTAGCGAAAGGTCTCCTGTAAGAGTAACGCCAACGGTATAGTAATCAGCATCAGTCAGCTGATATTCCTTTTCGGAAAAAGGACGTTTAATTTTAATGGAATCTGCCGTATAAACCGTTGCGCAGTTTATAGGCAGAATAACTGCCAAAGCGGATGCTGCAATGCCGATGATTATGCGAAGAATAACTTTGGAAATGCGAGGTTCAGCGTAGTCTTCATATTCGTCGTCTTCCTCATCCTCATCTGTTTCATCCTCGTATTCATAGGGAACATATCCATCGGGCAGTTCTTCCGGAATATCATTGTATATAGAGTTGATTTCAGAAGCTTTTTTCGCTTCAATATGGAGCAGCTCCTCTATATCGTCATCCTTTTTATCGTTTTCATCTGTGTCAACAGATATTTCTGACTCACCGCTTTGCTCCCTTATCAGTTTTCTGATATCCGGTCGGGAAAACTGAAAGTCAGTTTCTGTCTGTTGCTTTTTCGCAAAAAGCTCGGGATAAGCACTTTCATCAAGCTGAGGAAAACAATCTTCAGTTTCTTTTGAATTAGCGTTATATTCGTCGCTATTCAACTCGTTTTCCTCAGATTCCAATTCCTCAGCATATCTGTCGCCGGGTAAAAATATGCGGCAAACCAACAGTGCAGCAATAATGCAAAGCGGAATCAGCAGAGGAGTGCTGATGGCGTAAACCGTGTTTCCCAAAGTTGTTTTGATGATCAGTATGCTGAGGAAGCAGGTTATAAGAAATGTGCTGATCCCACTTCCCACAGCGCATATCAAACGTATCTTATTCTTTTTGTCCATTGGGTTAATCCTCGATCTCTTTCAATTCTGCATCAGCAAGATTTTTGTATGCTGTTGCTTTGTATGAAAGCATAATGATTTTGATGGCTTTCTTCAATCTGCTTGCAGCTCCGGGAAAGCATTCATTGTAATCCGCCGTAACATTGGCAATGATATCGTCAAGATCACCTTTGCCTAAGTTGCTTTCAGCAATAGCGCGGCAGATATAATCGTATAGCTTTGATTCGGAAATAATATCGTCGCAGGTGTTTTCAACGTCACCGTTAATGTATTCGAGCAGATAAGATATTTTTGAAAGCTGCATCGTATCGCGCACCATATTGATGATGAGGATTCTTGCCAACTGTTCCTTGGAATAAAGCTTGTTTTTAGGATTGAGAACCCAACCTCGCTTCACCCAGTTCTGAAGGGTTGTACCGTCAATGCCGGTGATCTCTCTGATATAAGAGAGCATAATCCCGTCAGAAATATAAAAGATGTTGTTGAGGAAATCTTCGCCCATCACTCCACCTGTTTTAGAAATATCCAAAACTGTGCCGGGTATGATCTTAATAGCGTTCATGTGATTTTCACCTCCTGATGCTATGATTATAACACACGGTCAAGTGACTGTCAAGAGGTTTCAGCTGAATTTTTTAAAAATTTCCAAAAATCTATATACAAAGGTAAAAATATTTGATAAAATTAAGTAACAATATAAAAGATATGGAGAAATGTCTATGAAAAAACCTGTTCCAGTAATATTAGATACAGATATCGGTAGCGACCTTGACGATACATGGGCGCTTGCGATGGCACTGAAAAGCCCTGAAATTGATCTGAAGCTTGTAACAGTAACTGAGTTTGACGTTGAATATCAGGCAAAGCTTGCAGCGAAGATGCTGCAGATTGCAGGAAGAAGCGATATTCCTGTTGGAATAGGCATCTCCAGCGGGAAATATGAAGGGTGCTGTAACATAAGAGAGTGGGTTGAGGATTATGATCTCAGTTCATATCCCAATGTTTGTGAAGACGGTGTTCAGGCAATGATAGACACCATTATGGCAAGTGATGAAAAGGTAACGATTCTTGCTATTGGTGCTTTCAGAAATCTTGCAGCAGCAGTTGAGCGTGAGCCTCGTATTAAGGAAAAGTCTAAGATCCTGGGTGTATGTGCGAACATATATAACGGTGCATTCAGAGGAATGAATTGGTTCCCTCCGCTTGGCAGAGAGAGCAACATCTGGTGCGATGTAAATGCATATCGCAGATCTGTTGAAGTAGAAGGTTGGGAAGTGGAGATAGTTCCTCTTGATCTCACAGGCGGCACTATTCTTGATTGCGAGCGCTATGCAAAGATTCAGGCTCGCAGCGAGCATGATCCCCTTATAAAAGCTTTGATGGAAAACTGCGAGATCTGGTATAAAAATATGAATTTCAATTTCTACGGCCAGAGCTCCTGCCTTTTTGATACGGTAGGTGTATACGCTGCATTCACTCATGAAAATATGAATTATCAGCGCCTGCCCCTTTATGCAACTGATGACAGTATAACTCTTATTGATCCTATGCGTGGCAAATATATGGATATAGCTATCACTTGGGACGATAAGGATAGATTCTATACATTCCTCACCGCCCGCCTTTGCGATGAAATATAATGAAAAAATCCCGCGAAAGCGGGATTTTTCAGTGAAGAGTTAAGAGAAAAGGGAAAAATCCGCCGATGGCGGATTTTAAATTTTTTCTATAAACTTAATCCCGCCGATGTCTGTGACGGGGCCGTCGTATACGCTGGATAAATTCAACCCTTTATCTTTGCAGAATTCAGCCAATTCACGCCCACTTTGAGATGTTGAAGGATCGCCATAAATATAGATAGTATCTCCGCAAACTCCGCAGGCGCCGCCGATGAATCCAGTGTCATAACCGTGGAGGAGAATATCCTCTCCGCTTATTTCAAAATATGGGATATTGTTTTCTCTGCACGCTTTAATGGTTGCTTTGTCTGCTGTTATAACAGTGTCGGCGGCATAAAGTGCTGTGCATCCTGCATAGCCTTGTTTGGTGTTTATAATATTATATTGTGTCAACTCGGCACAAATAAAATCCTTTTTACAGATCAGCCTATCTCCTATAGTCAGAGCATTAAAGGCAATATCAAAAGGATAAATATCGTTTCTTTTGCAATCAGATAAAACTATTTCAAGTTTGCCGAAATCAGCAATTTTTTCAATTGTTTATTTATTATCTTCAAAATAGGTATTATGGCAAAAGATTTTATTGTCAAATACAGCGAGTATCATATCAGCGTGGCGCTGAACAGGCTTTGATATCAGCTTGTCAGGCGCAAGCAGTGTAAATTCAAAATCATTTTTCGGCAGGGGAATGTCAACTCCTGAAACAGCCATATATTTCTTCATAGGCACCTCAAATGAACCTAAGCTGTTTTACCGCAGCGTGAGGACTTTTTTTATACGGAAAAAAGCGGCGAATTTCGCCGCTTTTCCTATAATCATTGATTATTTGCTATATGTTTGCGTTCTATATGTCAGCACCAAGATCGCATTATGCGCGCTCTACCTTGCCGGAACGCAGGCAACGGGAACATACATGAACTGTTGTATGAGTGCCGTTAACTACAGCCTTAACCTTTCTGATGTTGGGCTTCCACATTCTGTTTGTCTTACGGTTGGAATGAGAAACATTATGACCGAAAACAACGCCCTTGCCGCAAATATCACACTTTGCCATCGTTAGTTACCTCCATATATAGTGATGAATAATTTTTTATAAAATCAGCAAGAAGTATTTTAACACAAATCAAACCTAATTGCAATACCTTTTTTCGCTTTTTTGAATTTTTTTCAAAATCACCAAAAACGCCAATTTAACTTAATTTTTGGATAGTTTTTCGGTGATTTTGTCAAAAGAAAGGCCGTATTTTTCGGCAATATCCGAGGCATAGCTCTTTCCGTCAGGTGTTTTTCTGAGGATTTTAAAGCTTCTTGAGCCTTCCTTCACTTCAGCCACCAAGCTGTCTATCTTAACTCCTCCCATAGAAGCACAACGTGTGTTGATAGAGTCGATTGACGCCGCAAGATCGTGAAGGTGTGTTGAGAAAACAGCGCGGCAGCCTGCAAGGCTGAATCCGGCGAGGATTTCAGAGGCGATATAAGAGCCTTCAAATGAGCCTGTGGATGAAAGAGATTCGTCAAGCAGCACAAGGCTTTGCTCTGTAATAATATCAAAAATATCGCTGAGTCTTGCGCATTCTTCTCCGAGACGTCCCTTATCCACTGTGTCGGCGCTGTCGCCGGGGAAGTGAGTCAGGATTTTATCGCAGGGTGAAATAACAAGGCTTTCTGCACAAACGGGAAGTCCCAACTGAGCCATAGCAAATGCGTGACCAACGGCGCAGGTTATAACACTTTTTCCGCCTCTGTTGGGGCCTGTTATAACATATATCATTCCGTTTTCATCAAATGCAAAATCATTTGGAACCATATCTGATTCTGTTTTAAGCGCAATAACCGGATTGCACAGACCTTTTGCTGAGAATACTTTTTCAGAAGGAACCTTGATCTCGGGGGTGCAGAGCGTGCAACCAAGCTCTTTCAGCTTGTTTATCAGGGCAGCTGATTTTGAAAGAAATTCTATTTCGGGAGCTATGCGCAAGAGAAAGTCTGTATTTTCAAGAACATAGTATTTGCAAGCTCGCTTCCAATCTTTGAGAGAAGATTTGAAAACATCGGAAATAGCGGTGTTAAAAGCGTTTGCCATAGCAGCTTTTCTGTTTTCGCTCTGATTCTTGTTGTAAGGAATAAGGTCTGCTATGCAGGTCATTTCATCTTTTTTGAAATCCAGCCTCATAACTCTTTCAAAAAAATCTCCGCCGCGAAAAGCTTCACTGTTAACGGAAACAACGCCTGCAGAAACGGGCTGAAGGCGCGAATCAAGGTTGACGCCCATTGTAACACTTTTTATATCGCGAACTCTCTGTGAAAGCTCTGAAAGCTTTTCAGAAAGAGTTTTGTAATAATCACTTTCCGCAAGTATGCTTATTCTTTCACATAAAGCAGTCATTGCAGGTGAGAGCACTTTTTCTCTGTAGGGGAGAAGTTCTTCTTTAAGAAGATCAATAAGTGAGTTATAGATTTCTGCTTCTGTAATACTGTATAAATAAGAATCGCCTGCTGAATCTGCATCTTCTGAAAGGCTTCTCAGTTCAATGATATCGTTGAGGAAGGGAAGCATGCGATTAAGAACTCTGCAAAGCTCGGGCACCTCGGTCAGATCCTTAAGCGTTGCCTGACGGTAACGGATAGTTTCGGGATCATTTGTGAAATAATCGCCGAGCTCGGAAGACCGCAGATCTATCAGCTCGTAAAGCTCAAGTCTTCCTGCATCGTATTCGGAGATGCCGCTGATGGCAGAAATATTGTTTATATGAGGATATAATAAGCTGATATCGGAAAAATCTGCCTCGGGGCGTTTCAGTTCCTGCTCCATTTTATGTGCTGTCCTTTCGTGACGTAACAATTACATATATACAATATAATAGCATACTTGAGTAAATTTTAAAAGTGTATCTTGAAATTTTCGCTCAGTATACAAAAAAATTAACAATAATTTGTGCAAAAAGGTTGCACATCACAAATTTAACTGATATAATTTGTATGAAATATGCATAGCAAAATCAATTGTTATGCCACGGTAATCGGCAAAGCGAAAGGTCAGGTGTATTATATGAAAAAGAAAGTAATTGCATTGATAGCGATGTTGTTAGTCATTTCTATGCTTTTGCCTGCTTGTAAAAAAGACGGTGAAGGTGAAGAAACAACTGATCCCGATAAGATCGAAGAAACAACAGATTCTGAAGAAAAACCAATAGAAACATATATCGTAACTGACGAAAACGGTGGTGAAACCTCTTATGAGGTCCTGGGCTTTTCAGAAGTAGACGGCGTAAAGTATTATGCGCTTGTTGCTTGGGATGAGAACGACGAAGAAAGCACGGATGATTATGTTGTTTATCGTGCAGAAGAAGATGAAGACGGCAACGAAGTTCTGACCCTTGTTGAAGATCAGAGCGAGCTTGAAAAGGCAAAAGCTGTGATTGATGCAGAGGTTATGGGTGCTGAAACAGAAACCGTTGACCAGACAACCGTTGATTCAGAAACAACCGTTTCTCCCGAAGAAGATACCACTTTAGCACCTTCAACAGATGAAACAAATCCTGCTCCCGATACAACGGTTTCGCAGGCACCTTCAGGTCCTTCATTTGGCGGCGGTAGTATTGATGTTGGCGGTTTAATATCCGGAGGAAATTCAACGCAGTCCCCCGCGCAGCCTGTTGAAACCACAGCAGCCCCCGTTGTCACCACCCCTGCACCTTCTGCACCAACTGTTTCCATTCCCGTTGATACAGTTGTTCCCGTAGAGTTAATAACCACTAATTCAGGAAGACTTCTTATTCATACAATTTCTGATCGTACAACTAACAGAACTGATGATAACTCAACAACTCTTGCATTTATGCCCATTAAGGATCCCAATGCAAAAGTAGATATGAATGCTGAACAGAACAGACAGAAGGTGAACCTTGCTTCAGTTCGCCCCGGCGCAATATATAACGGTGTACTTGTGGGTTATGATAACTATCTTTTCTATAAGGACACTCTTAACGACTTCGAAGGAAACGGCGTTCTTGCAACGTCTCTCTATAACAAGGCTGTAGCAGACCTCAAAGAGCGTAATGAATGGGTTGAAGCAAACGGAATGAAATTCTATTTCGTTATAGCACCCAATAAGAACACGGTATACCATGAGTATATGCCCGAAACATATACTCTGGCTTCATACAGACGTTATGACCAGTTTGTAGAGCTTCTCAGCGAAGCAGGAATCACTGCAGTTGACCTGAGAGAAACAATGGCAAACGCAGTAAAAGCTAATCCTCAGGAAAATCTCTATTATAAGTACGACACACATTGGAATAACCACGCAGGTTATCATGCATACAGAACAGCAATGGATCTTATTGATGAAGATTTTCCCAATGTTGTTATTCACGACAGAAGCGAATATCAGATCAATTATACAGAAACCTATATGAAGGACCTTTGCTGGTATACCGGTAACTACGACAGAGTAACAGACTACGGCCCTGTGTATACACTCAAAACCGGCCAGTCTGCAAGACTGGCATGGAAGAGCGACGCAGTTAAATACGGTCAGTATCAGTTCTCTTATATAGACTCACAGGGATATAGTGACAGATTGGTATATTTTCAGTATATTAACGACAGCAATGTAAATGCGCCTAATATCTATGTAATGCGTGACTCCTATAGTATTGCACTTGTTCCCTTTATGAAGGATAGCTTCTATAAGAGTACATACAATTGGACATGGTCATTCAGCAAAGAAGATATTCTTAATTCTGAAGCTGATGTTGTAATGGTAGTTGTAGCTGAGCGTAACCTCAGAAACTACGTAAATAATAAGGCCGTTTCCGATTGATAAAGAATTTGAAAGGAAGATTTTTTATGAAAAGAATACTTTGTTTGCTTCTTGCGGCAATTATGATGCTTTCTCTTGCTGCTTGTGCAGGAGATGGTGAAGAGAATAAAGAAACTGAGCCTGAGGAAACAGTTGAACAGAAGTCTAATAAGGTGAATGCTGAGCTTAAGGATGTTTACGCAGCGCTTGATGCGGAAATAGGCTTTGAGGAAAAGATTCTTGAAGTTGTTTATATGGCAGAGGACGAGGAGGAGTTTGCACTTTGGAATTATGGTGTTGATCCCGAAGTAGTTCCTGCCTTTGAAAGCTTGACTGACTATGCGCTCACAGTTCCCACAGACTATTGCCATACATTTGCGGCCTTTGTTTTTGACAGAGAGTTGACTGCTGATGAAATAAGTGCCATAAAGGCTAAAGTAAAAGAAGATTATCTTGAACTTCAGGCTTCCAGCCTTCAGATGTATATGCCTGAGGAGTACGCAAAAATGGCTTGGGCTTGCGAAAATGAAGACCTTATCTGGAGAGAATATGATAACGCTCTTGTTATGATCATCACAGATGATGAAGAGGCAAAGGATGCCTTTGAGGTTTTTGAAAAAGAAGCACTTAAATAAAAGTATGAGAAAGCGGTGAAAAAAACCGCTTTCTTTTTATTGTTAAAGCTCAATTTGTTGACTTTTTTGAGAAAATGATATATAATATATTAATTGTTTGCGGTAAAGTGAGGACTGTATGAAAACTAAAATAACAGCTTTGGCAATTTCCGTAATAATGATGTGCAGTATGATGAGCTCTTGCGGTAAGAAAGAGATACAGATGCACACTTATGAAGCAATAGTAAACGGTGAAGCTTTTAAGCTTACTTATCCTGTTGCAAGTGATGAAGAAAATCTAAAAACAGAAGAAGAGATGGTCGAAATAGATGTGGCGGCAGCAAACGCCGTTGCAGATGCCCTTTTTATGTTTTCTGAAGAAAACAGCGCGGGCGTGGGAGAAATCAATAAAAGCGTTGATGCAGTTTTTGACTGCAGCGAAAAGCTTATTGATCTTCTCAACTACACTTATTCTGTCAGCACAATGACAGGTGGAAGATATCAGCCTGTGCTCGGAACAGTAACAGACCTTTATAAAAGCGGAGCAGAGATAACTGACGAAGCTTTGGCAGAAGCTCTCACTCATACAGGTATGGATCTTATAAGCATTGATGAAAACAGTATTATAAAGACAGACCGTTGTGCAAAGCTTGATTATGAAAGCATTTCTGCAGGATATGCTCTTGCTGATGCGGCGGCAGTTCTTTCTGTAAATGGCGTAGAATATGCCGTGCTCACTTATATGAACACAGTAGCAACGTTTGGTCAGCCGTTAGAAAAAGAAAAAGTTGATGTTGCGGTATATTGCAGCAGCTCAGATGAAAACTATCACGGAGTTCTTTCTTTTAATAATTCAGTTGTAACCACCTGTAATAAAGAAAGCTTTGTTATTGATAGCTCAACAGGAAGAAAAGTTGAAAGCTCTCATGACACTGTGGTAGTGATTTCAAACGACGGCATTCTTTCAAATGCGCTTGCTCCTGTTCTCTATGGAATGTCAACAGAGGATATACAAAAGATGTATAATTCAAGAGTGATTAAGTTTGAGGCAGTTGTAATAGACGAAAATGGCGATGTTTACACAACATCAGAAGCAGTTGAGTACAGAAAAAATATATCCGCTAATTAAATTAAGGAGAACCCTTGGATAAGAAAAAGATTATAAAACGCATAGCAGGCACAGTTGCGATTTGCGCTGCTTTAGCAATAACGGCGCTGTTGTGCTATTGGATGTTCAAGCTGAGAAGCGAGGATAATCTTGCTGCTTTTGAAGATAAAATGAGAACTATCGGTGCATGGGGAATCATTGTTATGTTGATGATACAGATTCTCCAGGTAGTCCTTGCAATCATTCCGGGCGAACCTATAGAAATAGCAATGGGCGTTTTGTACGGAACAGGGCTTGGATGCCTGCTTTGCCTTGTGGGCATAACTATAGGCAGCGCGCTTGTGTTCTGGTGCGTAAAGCGTTTCGGAAGAAAATTCGTTGATAATTTTGTTTCGGGTGAAACCTTTAACCGCCTGAAATTTTTGAAGGATCCTTCCAAAAGAGACGTGCTGCTCTTTGTTCTTATGTTTATCCCCGGAACTCCTAAGGATACTCTCACATATTTCGCACCCTTCACTAAGATCAGCTTGGCAAGGTTTTTGGTCATATCTACAATAGCCAGAATACCCTCCGTAATATCCTCATCCTATATAGGCTCAAGCATTATGGATGGTAACTATGTAAAGAGCATTATTGCTTTTGTAGTGGTAGGGGCGGTGAGCCTTGTGGGAATCATTGTTTATAATAAAATAATTGCGAGCAAAAATAAGGAAAAATAATGACACAGTATATTGACGATAGCACAGTAAAAGCCCAGCTTGAACTGTGTGAAAGAATAAAAGAAAAACTAAAAGAAACCTATGGCGAGGAAAAGCCCGGCTTTTATATTCAAACGCTTGGATGTCAGCAAAACGAGGCAGACAGCGAAAGAATGGCGGGCCTTGCGGCACTTATGGGATTTGTTCCCGTAAGCGATCCTGAAAAAGCAAGACTTATCTTTGTAAAAAACAGAGCCATAAGAGAACACGCCGAAAAAAGAGCGCTTTCTTTTATAGGTGAGTATAAACACATAAAGGATAAATATCCGGAAACAATAATAGGCGTGGGCGGCTGTATGGTAACACAGCAGCACAGAGCCGACAGAATAAAGCATAGCTATCCCTATGTAAGCTTCACTTTTGATACAGGCGCTCTTCATCTGTTGCCCGAGCTTGTTTGGGGAGCAATGAATAAAAAAAGCCGCCGATTTGTTATAAGCGATAAGTATGAAATAGCAGAGAATATTCCCACATATCGTGAAAAGCCTTTTAAGAGCTGGCTTTCTATTATGTACGGATGTAATAATTTCTGCTCTTATTGTATCGTGCCATACGTACGCGGCAGAGAAAGAAGCCGTACTCCCGACGCTATCCTGAAGGAAGCAAGAGAGCTTGTGTCTCTTGGCGCAAAGGATATCACTCTGCTCGGACAGAACGTGAATTCCTATGGTAAGGATACGGGTGGCATGGATATAGCACAGCTTATGCGCGAAATTTGTAAAATCGAGGGAGATTTCCGTCTTCGATTTATGACAAGTCATCCAAAGGATGCATCGGATGATCTTATCGCAGTTATGGCAGAGGAGGAAAAGGTTGCTGCTCATTTCCATTTACCCGTTCAGTCAGGCTCAGATAAGATATTAAAGGCAATGAACCGCAGATATACTGCGGAAAAATATATGGGTATAATAGAGCGTCTGAAAAAAAGCGTGCCCGATGTCAGTATCACAAGTGATATTATCGTAGGATTCCCCGGTGAAACAGATGAAGATTTTGAGCTGACTTTAAAAATGATGGAAGAAGTGAGATACGATATGGTGTTCTCCTTCATTTATTCTCCCAGAGTGGGCACACCTGCTGCGGCCATGGAAAATCAGATCCCTCATAGTGTTTCAAGCGAGCGTATGAACCGCTTGCTTAAGCTTCAGGACGAGATAAGCCTTGAGCGAAATGAGCGCTTTGTGGGCAAGGTGCTTCGTGTTCTCACAGAAGATGTGAGCAAAAATAACGCTTCAATGATGACGGGTAAAGCGGATGCTCCCAGACCAATTCATTTTAAGGGCGATAGCTCAATGATAGGTGAATACAAAAATATACTGATAACATCAGCAGATAAATATAGCCTACGCGGCGAAATCAAAGAATAAGAGGTAAAGAATAATGAATGAACTTAAAACAGAACTTGTAGAGCTTATAGCAAAGGTTGGCGAAATGGTTCGCGCTGACGAAAGATACGTTGCTTTTGAAAAAGCGGCTGAAGCTTATGCAAAGGATCCCGAAATCGCAACAGCTCTCACTGAATATAACGTACAGCAGGCAGCTCTCGCTGAAGCTTTCGGCGCTGAGGAAAGAGACGAAGCCCTTGTTTCTTCTATCCAGAACAGAATCAACGAGCTTTATAAGCAGATAACAGAAAGCCCCGTATACGTAGCATATCGTGAAGCAGGCGAAGAATACGAAACTTTCACAAAGGCTTTCTATGGTGAAATCGAGTATGCAATCACAGGTCAGAGACCTTCATCATGTGCAGGTGATTGCTCCAGTTGCGGCGGTTGCCACTAATATTTTTCAGTCAAAATCATAAAAGGATTGGTGCGTCATTATGACTCCGATGATGGAGCAGTATTTTCAGATCAAAGATAATTACAGAGATTATATATTGTTTTACCGTCTCGGCGATTTTTACGAGATGTTCTTTGAAGATGCCCAACTGGCATCAAAAGAGCTTGAGCTGACACTGACAGGCAGAGATTGCGGCGAGGCTCAGAGAGCGCCTATGTGCGGCGTACCTTTCCATTCTTCAGAAGGGTATATAGGCAGGCTCATATCAAAGGGATATAAGGTTGCCATCTGTGAGCAAACGGAGGATCCCTCTCAGGCAAAGGGGCTGGTGCGTCGCGAGGTTGTAAGAGTTATAACTCCCGGCACGGTTATAGAAACAGACCTTCTCACAGATAACAAAAACAACTATCTTGCATCTCTTTATGTAGCGGATGAAGGAGCCGGAATATGCTTTGCGGATATTTCAACGGCGCAGATCTCCGCCACATATTTCACGGGTGCTTCAGTTGAGTCTGAAATTGCAAATGAGCTAACGACATTTTCTCCCAAAGAGCTTATCACTAATATAGACGTTAAGCAGATGCCCCTTGTGGCAGCGCATCTTGCTGACAGAAGTATTCTTGTAACAAGAACAGAGGATAAATTTAAAGTTGCTAAAGAAACATATGTAAAGTATTTTTCAAAAGAAGCGGAAAGCGCAGATTTTGAAAATGCCAGAGTTGCGGCCGGAGCCGCAATGGCATATGTTGAGGAAACGCAGAAGGTCGATTGTTCATATATCAAGAATATTGAACTTTATCAGAACTCTCAGTATCTTGAAATGGATATGGCAACACGCCGTAATCTTGAGCTGACAGAAACGATGCTCACAAAGGATAAAAAAGGTTCGCTTCTGTGGGTGCTTGATAAAACGGGAACAGCCATGGGTGCCCGTTTGCTGAGAAGTCAGATTGAGCATCCTCTCACCAATGTGAGACAGATCGTAAGCCGTCAGCGCTCAGTAGGTGAACTGCTTTCCAATTTTATGCTCAGAGAAGAGATAAGAGAAGAGCTCACAAGCGTTCTTGACCTTGAACGACTTATGACAAAAATCACTTACGGAACCGCAAGCGCAAGAGAGCTCAGAGCTATAGCACAAACTATAGCCGTTCTTCCAAGAGTCAAAGAAATGCTCAGTGGAACAGAGTCGGAGGAGCTTGAGGCAATCTGGAAGGATATAGACGAGCTCACCGACGTTCATGATATTATTTCCAGGGCAATAGTAGATACCCCTCCTTTCCAGGTGCGCGAGGGTGGAATGATCCGCGAGGGTTATGACAGCCGCGTTGATGAACTGCGCTCTATTATGGACAACGCAGGGGCGTATATAAACGGCATTCAGGAAAGAGAAAGAGAAGAAACAGGCATCAAAAATCTGAAGATAGCCAATAATAAAGTGTTTGGCTATTATATCGAGGTAACAAAATCATATCTTGAGCTTGTTCCCGATACATATATCAGAAAGCAGACTCTCGCAAATGCAGAGAGATATATAACAGAAGAACTTAAAGAGCTTGAAGCAACTATAGTCGGCGCATCGGATAAGGTTAAAAACCTTGAGTATGAACTTTTCTCTGAAATAAGAGATATAGTTGCTGAAAATGCAGTAAGAATAAGAAAGAGTGCGGCAGCGCTTGCGCAGCTTGACGTATTTGTAAGTCTTGCAGAGGTTGCGGCGCTAAATAACTATGTTTGTCCTGAGGTGGACTATTCCGATAAGCTTGAAATCAAAGACGGACGTCACCCTGTTGTAGAACGCTTTGTTCAGGATTCATATTTTGTTCCAAACGATGCAAATCTTGATACCGGTTACAACAGAATGATGCTTATAACCGGTCCCAATATGGCAGGTAAATCCACATATATGCGTCAAACTGCCCTTATAGTGCTTATGGCGCAGATAGGTAGCTTTGTTCCTGCATCAGAGGCAAGAATAGGAGTTGTGGATAAGCTTTTCACAAGAGTTGGCGCATCTGATGACCTTGCAAGCGGTCAGTCCACATTTATGCTTGAAATGAAAGAGGTTGCATCAATTCTTGCCAACGCAACCAAGCGCAGCTTTATCATTTACGACGAGATAGGCCGTGGCACAAGTACATACGACGGTATGGCAATAGCACGAGCTGTGCTTGAATATACAAGCGGCAAAAAGCTTGGCGCAAAAACAATGTTTGCAACCCATTATCACGAGCTCACAAGCCTTGAAGATGAAATGGAAGGCGTTGTAAACTATAACGTAGCAGTTAAAAAACGCGGAGATGATCTCACGTTCCTTCGTAAGATAGTGAGAGGACCCGTTGACGAAAGCTACGGTATTGAGGTTGCCAAGCTGGCAGGCATACCTAATTCGGTTGTCAAGCGTGCAAAGGAGATCCTTGCCGGTCTTGAAGCTGAGGGCGGAAAAACAATAAATGAAAATCCCATTGATTTCAGTCAGCAGGGAAGCTTTGATAATATGGCTATCAGTATGCTGGACGTAACAAACGAAAGAGTTTGTGATGAAATCAAAGCAACAGATATAAACACTCTCACTCCCATTGAGGAAATGAACCTTATTTTTGAGTGGAAAAAGAAATTAATGTAAGAATGGAGGTGTCACCGTGGCAAGAATAAACGTGCTTGGCTTTGATATAGCCAATCTTATTGCGGCAGGCGAGGTTGTAGACAGACCTTCGTCCGTTGTAAAAGAGCTTTGCGAAAACGCAATAGACGCAGGTGCAAAAAACGTAACAGTTGAGATCCGCCACGGCGGCACAACATATATTCGCGTGTCGGATAACGGGTGCGGCATAGATTCTGAAGATCTTCCCCTTGCAGTGCTTCGCCACGCAACAAGTAAAATTTCAAAAGCAGAGGATCTTGCATCTATCGGAACGCTGGGCTTTCGAGGAGAAGCGCTTGCGGCAATTGCCGCAGTTTGCCGCCTGAAGATCGTTTCCAAAACTGCAGATGCCCCTATGGGCACGCAGATGGAATGTGAAGGCGGAGAAATAGTCGATATTATGGAAACAGGCTGCGCTAAAGGCACAACTGTTGTTGCAAGAGAGCTTTTCTATAACGTTCCCGCAAGAAGAAAGTTCCTCAAAAAAGACGCAACAGAAACAGCCGCAGTTTCCGCAGTTATGGAAAAAATTGCACTATCCGAGCCTTCCGTTTCAATCAAATACGTAACCGACGGAGAAGTGAGATTTATAACCAACGGGGACGGAAATCTCCGTAGTGTTATATATTCCATCTATGGCAAGGATGTTGCAAGACGACTTGTTGAAGTTGATCGTGAGGACGGAAACGGCATAAGAGTGTGGGGATTTGTAAGTGAACCCGACTTGATCCGTTCCAACAGAAATTCGGAAAATTTCTTTATAAACGGTAGATTTGTAAAGAGTAAAACTGCAATGGCATCTCTTGAACAAGCCTATGCCACAAGAATTCCGAAGGAAAAATTCCCCTTTGCAGTTCTAAATATCGAGCTTAATCCCAGCGCAGTAGATGTAAACGTGCATCCCTCAAAGCTTGAGGTTAAATTCGCAAATGAAAGAGTTATTTTTGAAGCTATATACTATGCAGTTCTTTCAGCTTTGGAAGGAGAGGGAAAACGCCCGCAGCTCACAGTATATCCTGCTGAAAAAGCTCAGCCAAAGCCTCTTGACGTAACTGCTAAAAGACAGCCGGAAACTAAGCCTGCTGTGAAAGCGGAACAAAGAAAACAAAACGATTCGTTTTTTGTTCAGGGAGAAGAGGCAAGAAAAGTTTTGTCGGCATTTGTTGCAGTAGAAAATAAGCCTAAAGACCGCCCCGATAAAACACAGATAAAAATTGAAGAAGCTATAAGGCAGGCTGAACCGATAAAATCGGAGCCTAAACCTGTAGTTTCTCACATAAAACCGAATATTACAGAAACGGTGAAACCGATAGCATCCACTGCAGCACCGAAGCAGGCAGAAAAAACGTCACCTGCACCACAGATAAAAAATGATGTGGAAGAGGAGCAAGCGCCAAAGGAAGAAATCCCCGATTATATCATTGCAGGCGAAGTTTTCAATTGCTATATAATCGTTCAGCTTGAAGACCGTATTCTGATGATAGATAAACACGCAGCCCACGAGAGAATACTCTTTGACGAAATGTGCCGCAGAATGAAATCAAAGGCAAAACATTCGCAGATTCTTATGTTGCCGCTTAATATAACGTTGTCGGAGGCTGAGCTTGTTGCCCTTGAGGATTTCGGCGAGCAGATAAAGTCACTGGGCTTTGTTTATAGGGTTGAAAAGGATAAAAAGCGCGTTTCAGTAACAGAAATCCCCGATGAGCTCTCACGAGAGGCCGCATCTGATATGATTTGCGAGCTTGCAACTCAGCTTGCAGAAGGAACGGGAAGTGTTGAAGCGGCAGAGGCTAAATTCTTTGAAGCTAAGCTTTATCAGGCATCCTGTAAAGCTGCGATAAAAGGCGGAAGAGTGTATTCAAGAGAGCACCTCAAATGGATATGCGACAGGCTTTTAAAAAAGCCGGGAGAAGATGGCGCAGTTATCAAAACCTGCCCCCATGGTCGTCCCGTAGCATTTGAAATAAAGAAAACCTCTATTGAACGCCAGTTCAACAGATTACAATAATTTGGAGAAATAGATAGTATGTATACATTGCTAAAAAAAGAAGGCCGAGCAAGAAGAGGCAGATTTGAAACACCTCACGGCACAATAGAAACCCCCGTATTTATGAACGTTGCAACCTGCGCCGCGATCAAAGGCGGACTTGATGCATATGCCCTTGAAGACGTAAATTGTCAGGTTATGCTTTGCAACACATACCACCTACATCTGCGTCCCAGTGATAAGCTTGTTTATGATATGGGCGGTCTCCATAAGTTTACAGGCTGGAAAAAGCCTATTCTCACAGATAGCGGCGGATTTCAGGTGTTCTCCCTTTCACAGCTTCGCAGAATAAAGGAAGAAGGCGTTTATTTTGCATCTCATATCGACGGTCGCCGTATTTTTATGGGACCTGAAGAAAGTATGCAGATCCAGTCTCACCTTGGCTCAACTATCGCTATGGCGTTTGATGAGTGTATTGAAAACCCTGCTGAGTATAACTACACAAAGAAATCTTGCGAAAGAACAACACGTTGGCTCCATCGTTGCAAAGCTGAAATGGATCGTCTCAATAGCCTTCCCGATACAGTAAATCCCAAGCAGATGCTTTTCGGTATCAACCAGGGAAGCACATATGAAGATCTTCGTATTGAGCATATGAAGCAGATCGCTGAGCTTGATCTTGACGGTTATGCTATCGGTGGTCTTGCAGTTGGTGAAGAAGCAGAGGAAATGTACAGAATCATTGATGCTGTTGAACCCTATATGCCCGAGAATAAACCCAGATATCTTATGGGCGTTGGAACACCTCAGAATATCCTTGAAGCAGTTCATATGGGCGTAGACTTTTTCGACTGCGTAATGCCCTCAAGAAATGCCCGCCACGGCAACGTGTTCACATGGCACGGCAAGATGAATATTATGAACGAGAAATATGCCCGCGATCCTCGTCCTATCGACGAAAATTGCGGATGCCCCGCTTGCCGCCACCATAGCAGAGCATATATCCGTCATCTTATCAAGGCAAAAGAAGCAGTTGGTATGATGCTGGCAGTTCAGCACAATCTCTGGTTCTATAACGAGCTTATGGCTAAGATAAGAGAAGCCCTTGACGGCGGCTATTTCGAAAGCTTCTATCAGAAGTATCATAACGCTCTGGCTGAGAGAAGTCAGGATTAATAAGTTTAACAGAAGCAGGCTATCTTGTGATAGCCTGCTTTTATATTGACATTATCTACAAAAAGTGTTAAGATGAAATTGGAAAGGGAGGTATATAATATGAAACATAGGAAGTTAGCGATCACACTTATTATCATTGTTTCTGTAATAGCTCTTGTTGCAGGAGCAATTGCCCTTGATTTGTTCGGTTTGAAAACAACTCTGAGATATTATACAGGCTATCCCTATCCACTTACCCCCAGAATAAAAGATATAGAGGATTTTGAAGAGCTCTGCGGATTTGATTTTGCAGATGATGCTGTTCTTGAAAAGGTGACGATAGAAAAATCTTTTGGACCTTCTTCCGAGCCTTTAGCATGGCCTCATTACGTAGAAACGGATTTGTGGGAATATGATTCTGTAATATCTATGTCACAATCGAGCGTTGAACTGTTAATTTCAAAGTTGGAAGCTAAGCATTACAACTCTGCCGCTACCATCAGATATTCTGATTTTGCCGAGGCAGAAATCGGTGACGAAAAATACGACTATATCTATTATGGCGACAGTCAATTTCATATTACTGATAAGCCGTATGATGAATGGGAGGGAAGAAGTCCTCCTTTGCATTTTGCTACAGTAGTTTGTATTAAGCTTAATGATGATGAAACAGCAACTGTTTGTGTATCAAGAATGAGTATAGATATATATTATTAAAAAATCAAAAAGACAGCTGATAAAATCAGCTGTCTTTTTTTGCCAATCTTACGACTGCAAATTGTTGACAATTAGTAAATTCTACAAAAATCGTAGGAATAATATTGCAAACCTTTGTTGCATATGATAGAATTAGTGTAACAAATGAAGGAGGTATTATATATGCCGTTTGTAATTGGATTAATAGTAGTAGTGTTGGTTATAATCATTGCCAATATCAAAATCGTTCCTCAGGCTCAGGAATATGTAATTGAGTTTTTAGGAAAATACAGAACAACCTGGGGCGCAGGTATTCACATTCTCGTTCCTTTTCTTGAGAGAATCGCTAAAAAGATAACTCTCAAAGAGCAGGTTATGGATTCACCTCCGCAGCCCGTTATCACAAAGGATAACGTAACAATGCAGATCGACACTGTAGTTTTCTTCAAGGTGTACGATGCAAAGCTTTATACATATGGTGCGGTTAATCCCCTCAGCGCCCTTGAAAATCTCACAGCAACAACTCTCCGTAATATTGTTGGTGAGCTGGAGCTTGACGGAACTCTCACAAGCCGTGATATGATTAATGGTAAAATGACAGAGATTTTGGATGAAGCAACAGACCAGTGGGGCATCAAGGTAAACCGCGTTGAGCTGAAGAACATCATTCCTCCCAAAGAAATTCAGATGGCGATGGAAAAGCAGATGAAGGCTGAGCGCGACAGAAGAGAAACATTGCTTCAGGCAGAAGGTCATAAAGCGGCTTCTATCACAAGAGCAGAAGGTGATAAGCAGGCTATGATCCTTGCGGCAGAAGGTGAAAGAGATGCACGAATTGCGAGAGCCGAAGGTGAAGCAAAAGCTATCTATCTTGCAAAGAAGGCAGAAGCAGACGGACTTGCAGCACTTAAGGCAGCAGGAGCAGATGCAGCAGTTCTTGAGCTTAAGAAATATGAAGCCCTTGTTCGTCTTGCAGACGGCAGAGCTGCAAAGCTTATCATTCCCACAGATGCAGTTGAAGCTGTAACAAAGAGCGTTATCTTCAACGAAAGCGCAGGCATCGGAGACGTAACAACAGAAGCAGAACCCATCCCCGAACCCGTTAAAGTCGACGCTTGCTGTGATGAAGAGATCGTAGCTGAATAAGAATTAACATCACCCCCTGGAATTTATTTGTAATTTCAGGGGGATGATTTGCTATTTTAGGTGGATTGCTCAAAAAGAATATAGGAGTTTATGATAACTAAGTATGTATCACATTTGGACGCTTGAAAATTGGACGAAAAATATTGATGTAGAAAAAGAAGGACACAGAACAGGACTTAGTTTAAGATTTGATAAGGATGTTGATTCAGAGGTAAAAAGAGCATGTAAAGAATTTGCATTGTTCTTGAGAAAGGAATATTTTTTTCCAATCAGAATAGTTGTGTATATAAAAAATTTGCGAAAAATTGTAGCGATGGACGCAGATAAAGTGTACGGTACTATTTGGATACCGGATGATTACAATGATAAACCATATGCACGTATAGCCGTTGGTGACTATAAAGATTTAGAAAAGCAAATAGGTAAAGATACAGCACTGACATCTATATTACTGACAATTGCACACGAACTAACACACTATTTTCAATGGATAAATGCTATTAGTCTCACTTCCAAAGGTGCAGAGAGACAAGCTACTAACTATTCAAAATATGTAGTTCTTGACGAATACGCAAAAACTCGCGAACATCCATAATTAATTGTTTGTTTGGTAAAAAAGTCAATACAGTAAAGAAGGGATTGAAAGGAATGATTCTGATGTTTCACGATTGGAATCCAGTGAGCAATGAGGAGTATGATATCTCAGGTACAGAATACTGTGATTTGATTGAAATATGTTGCCGTTATTCCAGTACAGTATCATTTATAATAAAAAACAAAGACGAACCTGTGTGTTTGCTATTAGAAAAATTTCGTATTGAAAAACCGAAGAATATAAACTACCATTTTAAAAATTATGGTTTAGGGGAATTAACCAACGAAGAAATCGGAGTTTTATATTATAGAGTTTGTCCCGAGTTGAAAGAATTAATGATAAACCATTGTGATA
>JAGAPL010000095.1 GCA_017623255.1 Clostridia bacterium | reverse complement strand
CATATAGACTTCTGTGGTCATTGTGGCTCGTGTGGCGGCGGTAAACGAAAGACCGTTTTTGGTAAAGAGTTCGACGGTGTTTGTGGTTGTACTTTCCGCGTTGATAATCCCGCTGTCGAAGACCTTCCATTTTTGAAAAGAATGGTTGAAATGCGAAGAAATGACATTTTGTTCGCTAATGAGTAAACTTTCTTAACTCTATCCAATGAATTTGTCCCTGATTTGACACAAGCATATAATACATTCAAAGGAGTGATAATATGAAATTTCAATTTAATGTGAATACTAACGATCAGGATTATTTGGATTATAACAAGTTTTGGATGTTGCGGTCGCATTATGGAAAAAAGCAGATGACAACTTTAAGAATTATTTTTGCTGTAATTATTGGTGTATATATTCTTATCTTGTTATATGGAGGCAATTTTACTTTTGATTCTTTTATTGGAATAATTCCAATGGCTATTTTACTAATTTTATTTGAGTTGTTGCTTTCTCCGTTATTTGTTTTAGTCCTAAAAAGCCATCTAAAGAGTCTGAAGAAAAAAGGGAAAATGGGATATTCTCCTTCGTCTGTCATTGAGTTTTACGAAGATAGTTTTATAGAAACAACACCCGATAGTAAGAACGAACAAAAATATTCAGTTGTTGAAAGAGTAAGTGTTGTTGACAACAAAGTAGTTTATATTCATGTGAATAATATTATGTCGTACATATTACCCTTTTCTTGTTTTGAGTCAAGTGAACAGTATAATGAATTTTTTGAATTTATAAAGACTAAATGTTCAAATATTGATATATATTAAGAAAACTCCTCGATTTTTGATCACTTCTTTTACGCCTATGCGACCGGTGAGTCGTTACGCCTATCATCCGAAGGGGGATTATTATATCCAATGAAAACGGACGACCAATGGTCGCCCCTACGATGTATATCAATCAAATTTAGTATATTCAAATTCATTCTTTTTTCGGGATGTCGTGGGCGCCATCCCTTACCATTAACACTTAAATCTGCTTTATACTTTAAGTTTTTCTACTTTCATCTTGTATTTTAGAAATTCTCGTTTTTCAGACATATTTAATTCATGCCCTAAGTAAAAAACTATCCAAAAGAAAAGCACCCCTCGGGGTGCTTTTTTATCCTTTAATTCCGCCAACGGTCATTCCCTCGGTGAGCTTTTTCTGCACAAGGATGTAGAGAATAAGGGTTGGCAGCATAACAATCACAAGACCTGCGTACATCTTGCCGTATTGCGCTGCGGCATTCTGCGCCTTCATCAGATTCATCAGCCCTACGGGCAAGGTTTTCATCACATCATCGGTCATAAAGGTGAGGGCGATGATGTATTCGTTCCAGAAGGAAAGAAAATTGAAAAGAATAACCGTTATAATGCTTGGGCGCGCCATTGGCACCATGATCTGCAGCATCGTTCTAAAGGGAGAACAGCCGTCAACATAAGCCGCCTCTTCATAAGCACGGGGCAAAGTTGCAAAATAACTTTGCAGCAAATATATAGTGAAGGGCAGGGCGGTTGAGGCATAAACAAGCGCCAGCACAAAATGATTGTTGAGAAAAAAAGTCACCTGAAGGCTTCTGTTCAATCCCACAAGCATAAGGAATATGGGCACAACTATATAGCTGACGTTGATGAAAAGACCGCCCATAAAAAGCGCTTTGATTATGCCGCGCCCGCGAAATGAAAAGCGGGAAAGCACATAGGCGCAGGGCAGGGCAACTGCAAGAAGAATAGCTATTGCCATCAGCGTTACAAAAACGGAATTGATAAAATACGTGCCCATATTGGCATCGTACCAGGCATCTGTGAAGTTTTTGAAGTTAAAACCTTCAGGCAGCTTCCAAGGACTTTCGTAAAACTCGGAATTCTGCTTGAGCGACGCCATGAAAACCCAGGCAACAGGCACCGCAACGCTGATTGCCAGCATTGTCAGTGCGGTGTATATAAATATTTTGTATAGTTTCATGATCCTGATCTGCAGGGACCGACGTCCCCGGCGGTCTGCCCCAAACTTTTGTTATATATGAAAATAAACGGATTTAATTGTGCAAAATCTTTGCGCCTGTAACGGACCGCCGAGGACGTCGGTCCGTGCGGCTCACAATTCCACAATTTCTCTTCGGGTTGCTAAATTCACCAAAGCCGAAAGTGCAAATGAAAAAACGAAAATAACAACGCCTATTGCCATTCCGTAGCCATAAGAGGAATTGGTGTATGCTTGCTCGTACATATAGCTGAGGAACACCTCGCTTGCCCCATCAGGTCCTCCGCCAGTCATTGCGCGCACAAGAAGAAAACTGATGTTTATGGAGCTGATGATGAAAAACGTCAGCGTAGTGCGCACGTTTGTCCATATAAGCGGCAGAGTCACTGAGAAAAACTTGGTTTTTCTTGAAGCCCCCTCAATGTCGGCGGCTTCATAAAGGCTATGGGGAACTGCCGACATGGAAGACATATACATCACCATATAATATCCCGTCGCCTGCCAGATCATTGCAATGGCGATGCTGTATATCACAACGCTTCTGTTTCCAAGCCACATCACCGGCTCTATTCCAACAAGTGAGAGCAGGGAATTTGCAAGCCCTCTTGACGGATCGTATATTGCCGAAAAAATAGCGGCAATAACCACGGCCGAGAGAATGTTGGGAATATAAAATATAACTCGGAAAAGTCCCTTTGCTCTGATTTTTTCCCGCGTGAGCGCGTTGGCGCACCAAAGGGCAAGGAATAGGGTTACTATGCTGACCAACACCAACAAAATAACAGAGTTTCTGAAGCTGCCTATAAATCGGTCATCCTCCATCAGCGCCCTGAAATTGTTCAAGCCAACAAAAGTTTTTGCAGCAGAATAGCCGCCCCATTTGTATAGAGACATAACGAAAACGCTGATGGTTGGGTAGGCCATAAAAATCAGAAACAGGGCAAGCGCAGGAAAGGTGCAGAAAAAGAGGAAACTCTTTGAGGTTTTCATTTCAGATTATTTCTCAGCTTATCTGAAACAGAGATTATTTCGCTTCTCCATTGGTCAACAGTTTTGTCGCCGGTCATAATGCTGTTGACGGCTTCAAAGAGAGTGTTATAAATGCTGACGCCTTCAACCGCTTCTGTTGCGGCAAAGCCACCCATAACAGCCTTTGCTCCGTTTTCGTAAACAGAATAGAAAAGCTTGTTTTCCTCGCTGAGCTTGTCAGTCATATTAAGGATGGGCTGAACTGCGCCGTATTCTGCGAATATTTGGGCCGCTTTGTCTGAATAGAGAAAGGCAACAAATTCTCTGGCAGCCTCTTTGTTTTTTGCCTCCTGAGGAATCCAGCACTGTTCAAAGAAGGTGAATGAATATCGGTCGTCTTTTATGGCGGGAAGTGCGGTGAAACCCCATTCAAATCCGTCGGCGCGGGGGGCATCCGCCATTTCTTCCACTACCCAGGTGCCGTTGGGCATAAAAATAGCTTTGCCGTCGAGCACAAGCTGCTGGTTTTTCAGATAGTTGTCTCCTGTGGAATTGGCAACTGTTGTGGGCTCTGTGTAGTCCTTAAGTTTAGCAACTATATCAAGCACTGCTTTTGCTTCTGAAGTGTCCCAAACACCTTCGCGATAATTCATAACGTCGTTATAAAAATCAACTCCGCCGCTTGAGGCAAGGAGCGAATAGATAAATGCATCAAAATAGCCTGCAGTAGGATATGTGAAAAGATAGATTCCCTCAGCCATAGCCTTGTCACCCAGAGCCCACATTTCGTCCCATGTGGTTGGCAATTCCCAGCCTTTTTCTCTAAGCAGATTTGCGTCATAGAAAAGTCCGCAAGGGCTGTAAAACATAGGGGCAAGATAAGTCTTTTTGTTCTGATAGGGGTTTGTAGCAAGGGTATCAGTAAAGCCGGGAATGATTTTTTCTGAAACGGTCACTTCTTCTCCGGGCACTTTCATATCAAGCACGTCGGAAAGGTCGGTCAGCGCGCCTTCTTTTATCATAGTTTCGGTCAGCGCAGCTTCTCTTCCGGTTGCAAGATGAACAACATCGGGATAATCTCCGCCCTTCATCTTGCTGCCGATAACGTCCTCAAGATTTTTGTCTGCCGTGAGTTCAACGTTCACGTCTTCTGAAACCTTTTCAAACTCATCGCACACCTTTTCCCACATTTCGCTGCCGTATGCTGACTCAAGCACGGCAACCTTCAACGTGGCGGATGAATTGTTATCCGCATTTCTGTTTCGGCAGGACGCCAGAGCGCTTAAACATATAAAGGCGCAAAGTATAATAGAAATAATTTTTTTCATTATCTGAATCCTTTCTTTCATAGGGTTGAGATTAGTTTGTGCCCTTTTCCGTTTTTTATGCAAAAAAATTGGTAATATGAAATATTGTTGCCGCAGCACTTGTTCAGGCTTTGACGGATGTTCAGAAGAAAAAACGTTTATTTTCTTTTCTTTTGGGAAATACTATTTCCAAATAAATAAAGGAGAAAACTATGGTAGAACAAGATACGATAAAGCTGCTTCGCGAATGCGATGCAGGGGTTAAGATGGGAATATCATCTCTTGAGGATGTGATCCCTCACGTTAAAAGCGAAAAGCTTAAAAGGTATTTGAACGATTGCAAGAGAGAACACGACAAGCTTGAAAATGAGATAAAGGAGCATCTTGATCGTTTTGAGGATGAGGGCAAGGAGCCCAATCCCATTGCAAAGGGAATGTCTGAATTGAAAACCAATTTCAAGCTTGGCATAAATGAATCTGATGAAACCATTGCAGATCTTATGACCGACGGATGCAATATGGGTGTTAAAAGCCTGAACAAATATCTCAATGAATATAAAGCCGCCGATGAGTTTTCAAAGGATATCACCAAGCGGCTGATCAATCTTGAGGAAAAACTGACAATTGAGATAAGACAGTATTTGTAATAGAAAACTATATTTGTAGTGTTTATTATTGCTCGTGCACCGCGATGAACGGTGATTTATCTGATGTCACGTCTGAAACACAGACAAATATTTCATCAAATGTATGATTATTTTTAATGCGGGAGGATGATATCCTCCTCTACAGGTACAGCTGTAAACAATAATCTACCTATTATCATAATAATCTGTCCCTTCCCAAACGCAAAATAAAAAGGTGTGAAAATTCACACCTTTTTTTATCTATAAACTAACTCTTTTGATAACGGTAGCCCCTGCGATCCCGATGAAAATTCCGGCGGCAACTCCGCCGATTATGAGGGCGGGAAGGTAATATGCAATTGCGCCAACTCCCGTCACAAGCACGGCAACGCAGACCTGCGCCATATTGTGAGCCACACCGCCTGCAACGCTGACTCCAACTGTGGAAAGCAGTTTCGTCTTTTTTAGCACGGCCATCACAAAAAGGCTGAAAACAGCTCCCGCAAGGCTATACCAAAGGCTCATAACGCTGCCGAAAAGCAGTGCTGCCAGCACCACGCGCACAAGGGATACTCCTGCGGCTTTGACCGTTCCCACTTTATAAAGCAGGTATACTATAACGATATTGGGTAGTCCGATCTTAACGCCCACGATTACAGAGGGAATAAAGCTTTCAACGTAGGAAAGCATCATTGCCGCCGCGGCGCACACGCCAAGCAGGGCAACGGTTTTTGTTCTGCTTTTCATCCTATTCACCTGCCTCTACTGAAACTACGGTTTTATTTGGCAGGCAAACTATGGTCTCTCCGTCTTTTGATATGGGATGAAAATCAACGCAAAGTCCGTCGGGGCAGCTTGCCTCGACAACGTCAGCTATACCGTCCTTTATAACAAGGATGTTGTAGCCGCCGTCAGACTCAAGACGCACACGACGGTCTTCATTTATGGGATATCTTTCAGTTTCCCGTCCATCAACGGTTACAACCACCCAGTCGCCTGAAGGCGAAAAGAGGCTCAGACAAAGCCACACCAAAAGCGCTGACACCAAAGTATCAAAACAAGGATAATATCATTTCGCTTAGTGTTCTTCATAAAAGCCTCTTTAAAATTTATCAAAATATATCAGTTTTTGAAAGCGCCTGAGTGGTCAGCTTCTCTGATGCATCCTACGGGGCAAACGTCGTCGCAAGCGCCGCAGTTGGTGCATTTGTCGTAATCAATGCTTGCAAGGTTGTCCTTAACGGTGATTGCGCCTGAGGGACAAGTCTTTTCGCATTTTCTGCAGGCAATGCAGGCGTTTTTGCACTTCTGCTTTGCCAGAGCGCCCTTTTCCTTGTTGCTGCAAGTGATAACGTTACGCTTCACGTCGGGCATCATATGAATAATTGAGTTGGGGCAAGCTTTAGCGCAAAGGCCGCAACCGATACATTTTCTCGTATCAATATGGGCAATGCCGTTTTCGATGCAAATAGCGTCATTGGGGCAAACTGCAGCGCAGTCACCGTAGCCGAGGCAGCCGAATGTGCAGAGATTTTCTCCGCCGAAGATCATTCTTGCCGCTTTACAGCTCTGAACACCCTTGTATTCAGCTTTTTTGCTTGTTGCGTTGCAGTCGCCGCAGCAGCGCACGGTTGCAACCTGTTCGATAGTGTCTTCAAATTCAACGCCCAGAATATCGGAAATGTCTTTTGATGTTTTATCTCCGCCGGGGATACAGAGGTTGGTTTTAACGCCTTCCTCTTCTCCGAGAGCTTTAGCATAGCCGTCACAGCCTGTGTAGCCGCAGGCACCGCAGTTAGCGCCGGGGAGACATTCTCTGATCTTCTTGACTTTTTCGTTTTCGGGAACGCTCATAAACTTTGCGGCAACAACAAGCATCACCGCGCATATAATTCCTATTGCAGTTACGCTGATAACTGCTGAAAGAATAGCTTCTAACATTTTATCAACCTCCTATCAAGCGAACAGGCTGTCAATAACGCCTGCAAAGCCGTAGAAAGAGAGGGAAACGATTGCCGCGCTCACAAGAGTTATGGGCACGCCCTGAAAGCTCTTGGGGGGATTGGATGTTTCAATTCTTTCTCTCACGCCTGCGAAGAGAACCATTGCAAGCAGGAAACCGAGGCCGCAGCCGAGAGCTGATGCAGAGGATTCAAGGAAGCCATAGCCATCGGAAATGTTATTCTTAACAACGCCGAGAACTGCGCAGTTTGTTGTGATCAGGGGGAGATAGATACCGAGGGACGCGTGCAGGGCGGGGATATACTTTTTAAGAATTATCTCAACCAGCTGAACGAGAGCCGCGATAACCAGAATGAAAACGATCGTCTGAAGATATTCAAGCTCAAAGGGAACGAGAATGAAATTGTTGATAGGCCAGGTTGCCGAGTTTGCAAGGAGCATAACGAAAGTTACCGCGATGCCCATACCCGTTGCCTGTCCAAGCTTTTTGGAAACTCCCAAAAAGGGGCAGATTCCAAGGAACTTTGTTAAAACGTAGTTATTAACAAGAATGGATGTGAAGATTATATAAGCAAGCTCTTTCATTATGCTTCACGCTCCTCTCCGCTTCCGCCGCAATTGCCCTTGCAAAGCGCTGCAGAGGGGCATCCTGCGCAGGAAAACTCTTTTTTAGGTTTGGATTTGCCGAATTTATTAACAAGTGCTATAAGGCAACCGAAAACGAAGAATCCGCCGGGAGCCTCTTTAAGAATCGGAACGGTATAATTTGTGAGGAAGGGTATCTCTATTCCCATCCAGCTGCCTGCGCCGAAAACTTCACGGATAGAGGACATTGCAAGGAGAGCCAGTGTAAAGCCGACGCCCATTCCGAGCGCGTCAACGGCAGATGCGCCAACGCTGTTTTTGCTTGCATACATTTCTGCTCTGCCGAGGATGATACAGTTAACAACGATAAGGGAGAGGAAAACTCCGAGAGCATCGTAAATTGCAGGAACGAATGCGTGCATTATCATTTCAACAACCGTTACGAATGCTGCGATGATAACTATATATGAAGGAATACGAACTTTATCGGGAATAATCTTTCTCATTGCAGAGATTGCAACGTTGGAGCCAAGAAGCACCGCTGTTGCAGCCGCGCCCATACCGAATGCGTTTGAAACGGACGTTGTGACTGCAAGGGTTGGGCAGGTGCCCAGCAGCAGCACGAGCACGGGGTTTTCACGAACTATACCTTTTATGAAATTCTGCCAAGCTTTCACTGTGCTGCCACCTCCTCGTTTTTAATTTCTGTAAGTTCTTTATAAGCTTCAAATGCGTCTTCTGCCGCAAGCTTAACTGCCGCAGTTGAAATAGTTGCTCCCGTAACAAGCAATTCGTCTGTTATATCAGCTTCTGTTTTGCCTGCCATATTCTGCATATATTCGTTTTCATTAAGGCCGGGAACGCTATAATATTCACCAAACTGGATGAAATCGCCTGTGTTTCTGTAAGATGTGACGGAGCCGTTTTCAATAACGAAGGTCATTGTCATAGGATCCTTATATCCGAAGGGACGACATACGAATACGTAAGCGTTGCTGCTTCTTGTGGGACTGGTGATAACAAATGCATTTGAAACAACGCCAAACTGAGCTGCAAGATCCACTTTTTCAAGAGTTTCGCCGTCAACAAGGGTCGCCTGAGCATATTTCAGGTCATTTTCTGCTTTCGCCGAAACACCTATTGCAGATACTATATTTTCTACAAATGCAGAATCAACTGTGTCCACAGCATTTGCTTCAAGGTCATAGAAAGCTACACTACCGCTTGTGGAGATGATGCAAACAAGCTTTTCTCCGTTATAATCAACCGTCAGTGCAAAACCAACGCCGTTATCAGCGCTGAATGCGGAAATAACGTTTTCAGCGTCAACTTTCATTTCAGTTGCTCTGAATTTGCCTGAATTATCAACTGCGCCGGGGAATTTATCTGCCATAAGCTCAGAAATTATCTGTTCTTCGCTCTTAACTCCTTCGGAAATACCGCCGATAGCAATGAGAGCAGCAAATGCATCTTCAACGGCAGCTTTGAAAGCAGTTGAAGAGTATGTCACGCCTGCGGCAAGCTCAATTCCACCGAGTGCGGAGTCAGCGCCCACATAGCTCTGAGGATAATCGCCGAAATCTTTTGTTTCAGCGTAGTTTGTCATTTCGATTGCAACTATCTTGCCGTCAGTGCCAAAACCAACCGTGAAGGTCATAGGGCTCTGAGAGTAGCTTGAGGATGTTGCAAGGGTTACAGCGTAGCCGCTGCCGCCTTGGTCTTTATGAATTCCCGTAACAGTTTCTGCCGTGCCCTCGGGAAGCTCAACCTCTTCAAATCCGGTTGCATCGGGGAGAACTACCTTCAGAGATTCGGATGCCGCCGCGCCTGCAGCTTCTTCAATTATGGGAGCTGTTATGTGATTTACAACGGAAAGGAGAATTGCAACAACAAGGCAGATGGAGCCAAGCACCACTATGCTTTTAGCGTTATCGTTTTTCATGCTGCGGCACCTCCTTTTGTGATCTTTTTCGCGCCGAATATCTTATGGCGTGTAAGCTTTACGATATAAGGAGCAAGAATATTCATAAGAAGGATCGCATATGAAACGCCTTCGGGATTTGTGCCCCACAGGCGAATAACCAAAGTGATAAGTCCGCATCCGATGCCGAACACCACTTTTCCCAAGGGAGTGGGAGGAGTTGTGCTGTAATCTGTTGCCATAAAGATAGCGCCAAGCATAAGTCCGCCGGAGAGGATCTGATATAGGGCGAAATTCACGTCAAAGCCTGAATAGAGAAGTGAGCCAACGAAAACCGTTGCAACGAAGCAAACGGGTGTGTGCCACTTGATAACGCGGCGAGCCACAAGATAAATGCCGCCGATAATGAGAGCGAGAGCGCTTGTTTCTCCAAGGCTGCCGCCTATGTTTCCAAGGAACATATCGAGAAGAGATGGAAGCTCCTTTGTTGCGCCTTCCTTGAGCGCAGCAAGAGGAGTGGCTCCCGCAACGAGCTCAGCCCCTTCAAGACGCGCCCAGTTTGTCATTGTGCCTGAAAAGGAAAGGAGCATCATAATTCTTGCTGTGATCGCAGGGTTAGCAAAATTATGTCCGATGCCGCCGAAAAGCTCTTTAACAACTATGATAGCGAAAACGCTGCCGATAGCTGCCTGCCACAGCGGAATGGTGACGGGTAGATTAAAGCCAAGGAGCATACCTGTCACAACGGCGGAAAGGTCGCCCACTTCGATATCTCTCTTGCAAAGAAGCTCAAAGAGATACTGAGCAACAACGGAAACGCCGATGCAGAAGAGAGTTACGATAAGCGCTCTGAGCCCAAAGAAATAAACTGATGCAATAAGCGCGGGAATAAGAGCGATGATCACATCAAGCATTATTTTTTGCGTGGTGAGAGGACTCTTAATATGGGGAGAAACTGATATCATCAATTTTCTTGCCATTATTTTTTCTCCTCCTTTTCTTTTTTCAAATAAGCTGCAAGGGCAGCTTTTGCCATTTTGTTCTGCTGAACGAGGGGGATTCCTGCGGGGCAAACGTAAGCACAGCAGCCACATTCCATACAAAGATTTGCGTGGAGGTGCTTCATTGCTTCCATATCGTTCTGCTCAAGAGCCTTTGCAAATGCAACGGGAGCCAGACCGAAGGGGCAGGTGTTTGTGCATCTGCCGCAACGGATGCAGGATGTTGTTTTCTTAGGTGTTGCATCCTGTTCGTTTAGTGCAATGAGAGCGTTGGTCTGCTTTGTAACGGGAACGTTCATATCTGCTATGGAAACGCCCATCATAGGTCCGCCGTAGATAACCTTGGCAGGCTCCTCTTTGAATCCGCCGCAGAACTCAAAAACGGCGGAGACGGGAGTTCCGATGGGAACTATAACGTTTTTAGGCTCATTAACTGCAGAGCCGTCAACGGTAACGCACTTTTCCACAAGGGGCAAGCCTGTTTTCACATAGCTTGCAACAGCAGCAAGGGTGGTGCAGTTGATAACGATAACGCCTGCATCAATGGGGAGCTTGCCTTCCTCAATAACCTTACCGGTGGTGTTGTAAACGAGAACCTTTTCAGCTCCCTGAGGATAGATGGAGGGAAGCGCTTTAACTTCAACTCCCGCGATCTTTTTCATTTCAGCGATGCATTCGCTTTTGTTATTTTCAATTCCGAATATTATATTCTTCGCGCCAAGATACTTTTTCAGAAGCTCAACGCCAAAGGCAATATCGTCAGCGCGATCAAGCATAGTTCTCGTGTCGCTTGTGATGTATGGCTCGCACTCAGCGCCGTTGATAATTATCTGTTCTATTCTTGAAACGTCCTTAACGTCAAGCTTAACAGCAGTGGGAAAGCCTGCGCCGCCAAGGCCCACAACGCCGGAAGCGAAAACTGCGGAAACAAAGCTTTCGTAGTCATTTATCTCGGGAGCCTTGATGCTCTCATCAAGAGTCATCTGTCCGTCGTTTTCAATAACGATGCACTGCTGATACGTGCCGTTTGACTGAAGCATATCTTCAATTTTTTTAACCTTACCCGAAACAGAGGAGTATACGGGAGAGGATATTGCGCCTGCCGCCTCAAAAATAAGGGTGCCCACTTTAACCTCATCGCCGATCTTAACCGTCGGCTTTGCAGGGGCGCCTATGTGCTGAACTGCAGAAAAATACAAAAGCTGCGGAGCATCCATACGGATAGGCTTGGCGTCTTTTGTATTTTTTCTGTGAGGAATTTTCACACTTTTCAGTGCCATTGATCTATCATTCCTTTACTATAAATTTTTGGGTGTCAATTTGCATAGTTCTACAATTATAATTATATATGATATATGGGGTAATGTCAAGAATATTGCAACGAAATCGGTAGGTAATTATAAGGTTATAAAAATAGCTATATTTATGATTTTTGCCAATTAAAATATAAACTATTAAAAAATTGATGACCACATAGAAGGATTTTTTGTTAAAAACATATTGCATTTGTTATCGTATAGTGCTAAAATGTGACAAAATGTAACTTTTAAGGTTGGACATTATAATGAAAAAGCTTATTTTGATAATATTGGTTGCAATAGAAATTCTGATGTTTTCATCCTGCATTTCCAAGGATTATGAGGATTATATGAAAATATATGCTCCCGGATACGAAACAGAGGAGCCGTTCACCTATGCACAAGAAACTATGCCACCCTCACCTCAGGTGCAAACCCGTGATGAAACAAAAACAGAAAAAGAGTGTGAAACACACTCTTTTGTAAACGGTGTGTGTGAAATATGCGGCGAAGATCAGGAGTGAATATTTTGCAAAAAAATAAAATATTTTTTGCGTATTGTAGAAATCTGCACGGTAATATGATAGAATGAAGATAATAAATATAAGTGCGAAAGGAATATAATTATGCTGAACGCAGAAATCAAAAATATTCTCAGCCAGGTTGCCGCATTAAAGGCAAATCCCTCCGCAGAAAATGCGCTCCCTCAGAATTCATTCTATCTTCAGGATGGCAAGGTTGTTTGCTTTGAGAGAGAAACAGGCGAGTCCCGTCATCCCTATGATGCTGACGGCCTTGTTGTGTGGGCCCGTTCCTCAGGTAATATTGAGGCTTGCGAATCCCTTTTCTCCATTTTCAAGCCCAATCATTTCTCCGATGATCCTTCCATCAGCTTCTTTGCAGGTATTCCTATGGAAAACGGCGATTTCTATCCCGTTTCCATTCTCGGTGTAAACCGCCAGCTCTTTGAGCCTCTGGCAGTTGAACGCTATTGTGTTTTCGGCCTCAGAAGCGCGTATTATGTAACAGACACAGAGCAGGCAACGTTTGTTGTTCGTCTTCACGTAAGCCGGGATAAGCATATCCACCTTGCTCTTTACGCTAATAATAAAACAGAAGAGGATATCTCTTTCTATCTTTCCTCCTATATCAACGCTCAGCTTCGCTATGAAGAAACAGAATCCTTCTGGCACAGAATGAGCAAATTCGGCTCAAGAAAGCCCAACGGTTCCGTTATCCTCAGAAGCGATATGGACTCTATGACTATCAACTCTGCGCGCTTTGGCGGCACGGTTACAGAAGAATACCACACCGTTGACAGAGGCGATATTCTCGGCGCAAGAGGCAGAACTCTCACAAATGCCGAATCTCTGCGCACAGGCGAATATAAGAGATGCGCAAAGGAAGCAACAACAACAGAAATTGCTTCTCTGGGCGATATCTTCCACTATGAGCTTGCAGCAGGCGAAGAAACAAGAATTGAATATGATCTTTCATATTATCATAATCTTGAAGATGCAGAAGCAGCAGTTGGCGAGCTTGTTGACATTGCAGCCATCGATGCTGAGCTTGTTGAATGGGATGAGAAGGAAAGTGCTGAGCTTGCTAATATGACAGTAACCTTTGACGATTGGAAGGGTGGAATCAACAATAAGGTGCTCAACCGCTTCATCCGCAACGTTCAGAAGCAGACATCCTTCTGCGCTCTGGGTAAGAACTACGCAGGCCCTCACATCGGTATCAGAGACGTTTTCCAGCAGCTTGAAGGCTCTCTCATCTGGCAGCCTGAAAAGAGCCGCGAAAAGATCATCGTTGCTCTCAACTATATCCTTGAGGACGGCAGACCTCCCCGTCAGTTCTCCGTTCCTGCAAATCCCGATGATATTCCCGATATGGATATGAGAAGATTTATCGACCAGGGCGTTTGGATCATCTCAACTATCTATACATATCTTTGCTATACAGAAGACTGGTCCATCCTTGACGAGCTCTGTTCATATTATGTTGCTCACGAAGAGGGCAACAGCGAGCGCAACTGGGTGGAAAGAAAGAGCGATATCGTAGACAGCGTTCTCTGCCATATGATCAAAATTATGGACTATATGGCTCGCAATATCGACCGCGAGTATAACACTCACTGCCTTAAGATCCTCCACGGCGACTGGAACGACGCCCTTGACGGCCTTGGCAGATGCTTTGACGAAAAAGATAAGCGTTACGGCAGCGGTATCACGGTTATGGCAACTCTCCAGCTTTATCAGAACTGCCGCGAAATGATCGAAATTCTCACAAAAGTCGGCGGCTATGAAGAAAAGGTTGCTGAGTATGCGGCTATTATGGAAGAGCTGGCAGGTGGTCTCACAGAAAACGCAATTGACGTAAACGAAGCAGGCGAGCGCAAGATCATCCACGGCATCGGCGATAAGAGAAGCTATAAGCTTGGTTCCTGGAACGATGCTGACGGCAAGGCGCGCCGCAGTGGAACGGCAAACTCCTTCTGGGCGATCTCAGGTATGGTTGAGCGCGATCCTTCCCTTAAGGAAGTTATCTCCTCAACTCTCAAAGCGCTTGACTCCAAGTACGGTCTTCTCACATTCGACGTAGCTTTCCCCTACGGTATGCAGGAGGCAGGCCGTGTTGCAAATATTACTCCCGGCACATATGAAAACTGCTGCGCATACGTTCACGCAAGTATGTTCAGCATTATGGCGCTCTTCATTCTCGGCGAATCCGAGGAAGCATGGCGTCAGATGGAAAAATCAATGGTCATCTCCCACGATAACTGCACAATGACAACCTTTGCAATGCCCAACTCCTATTGCTGCAACCCCGATTATGAGATCGACGGCGGCTCTATGGGTGACTGGTATACAGGCTCAGGTGCGGTTCTTGTTAAGGAGCTTATCAAGTTCGGTTTCGGTATTGCCCCCAATCTTGATGGCCTTGTAGTGCAAACTCCCGCAACAATGCCTTGCGAGTCCGCTTCTATTGATGTGGTTGTAAAGGGCCATCCCATAACTCTCACATATAAGAACGAAGGCGTGGGCAAGAGAACATATAAGGTAAACGGCAACGTGGTAAACGGCGAATATAACGACATTATGGAAGTTGAAAAGCTGTTCATCGCATCCGCTGACCTTTCCGACGGTATGACAATCGAAGTTATTGACTAATAAGGAGGCAGCTATGGCATTTTGCACTAATTGCGGAAATCAGATAGAAGAAGGCGCATCCTTCTGCCAGCAGTGCGGAACGGCAACCGGAAATGCTCCCGCAAAAGCAAATAATCAACCTGTTGAAGAAGGCTCAACGTTCGGTTGGGGCGTTCTGGGATTTTTTGTTCCTCTGGTTGGTCTGATCCTGTTCCTTATCTGGAAGGACGAATATCCTAAAAGATCCAAAAGCGCAGGCGTTGGCGCTCTTGTCAGCGTAATCGCAGTGGTTGCTTTGTATATCCTTTTGTTTGCTTTGATGTTTATTTTTGCAATGGCAGTACCTGCGGCAGTTATGGGGTAATTAATTGTAGAAATTTGTTGACATAATTGTTTATATATGGTAATATTATTTCAATAAAAACATTTTGTATAAACATGGAGGTACATTATGGCATTTTGTAAGAATTGCGGCGCTCAGTTGGACGATAACGCAGTAGTATGCGCGCAGTGCGGCACAAACGTTGCTCCTGCAGCTCCCGTGGAGCAGAAGGCAAGCTTCGGCTGGGCAGTTTTGGGATTTTTCTTCCCCATTGTAGGTCTCATTCTTTGGCTCGTTTGGAAGAATGACCAGCCTGCAAAGGCAAAGAAAGCAGGCGTAGGCGCGCTTGTTGGCGTGATAGTAAATATCGTAATTTCTATTCTCGGCAGCATTGCAGGCGCAGCTCTTTCTGCTATGATGATGGGTATGTAAATATCTGAATAAAAAAATCACCCCGAGGGGTGATTTTTTTATTGCCGTTAGTATTACTATGCAGATAAATTATCGTTTAGCGGTATAATTGTGGCGAAACCTGTAGGGCGGCTTGCCCT
>JAGAPL010000094.1 GCA_017623255.1 Clostridia bacterium | reverse complement strand
TTATTAAGTTAGGATTCCGATTTCTCGGAATCCTGTGGAGCTGGTGGACGGACTCGAACCCCCGACCTGCTGATTACAAATCAGCTGCTCTACCAACTGAGCTACACCAGCGTTTTATCACGCTCAGCTATTATAGCAGAATAGATTCCCCTTGTCAACACCTATTTTATATTTTTTTAGTTTTTTAGTTGTACAAGTTCTTCTCGCTATTGACTGCACTTTTCATTATATGTTAAAATTAAGTATACAACTGAAAGGTGGACTTTCTATGAAAACTCCCGAACTTATATATCACGAGCGAATCAATCTTGGTGACTATGCTTCTGCGGGTACTATCACGAGAGAAGGCGACGTTCTTGTAACTGCAGGCGGTCACGATCCTTTCATGATGATTTCCCGTGACAGCGGAACTACATTTGAAATAAAAAAGGGAATTAACTATCCCACAACTTATGGATTCACCCAGCTTCGCGACGGAACTTTTATATCCTTTGGCAGCAACAACGTTGGCCACAGAGCTCTTATGGACAAGCGTCAGAAGGTGGTTCCTTTTGTTCTGAAAATTATGCGTGCAAAGACATTTGACGATATTCTTGACGGTCGCATTGACGTTTCTTTTGCAGTTGTGGATATCCCCGATCTCACTTTTGGCTGGGGTGACTCCAACAACTGCCATTCGGGTACAGTTGCGCAAGGATGTGTTGAGCTTGAAAACGGTGATATAGTTGTCACAATGTACGGTCAAAAAACTACTGATACGACACTGTGCCCCTATTTTGTTGAGCAGGGCTATAACTTCTATCTTTACAGCACCTGGTGTATCATTTCGCGCGATGGCGGAAAAACATTCAGCTATCTTTCTTCTATTGCCGACGTGCAGACATATCCCATTCCCGATGTCAATGCGGAGGGATATTGTGAAACCGACATTTTTGCCTTTGGCGGAGGACACATTGTTGCAGTTCTCAGGACGGGAGGACATGAGGTGTATTCTCCTCTTTATGCTTCTCATTCATACGACAACGGTGAAACATGGGGAGTGCCCTATGAAATAAACAGCTGGGGCGTTCTCCCAAAACTGTTCAGACTTTCTGATGGCAGACTTGTGCTTGTTTCGGGACACATACACACATTTCTTATGTTTTCCGAAGATGAAGGTGTCACTTGGAGCGAGCCTTTTATAGTTGAAGAATGTGACGGCAAGTGGGGCAACAGTCCTTCCGGTTACAACACAGCCTTTGAAAGTGCTCCCGGCGAGATAACTATTATCTACGACGATCCCAAAGAGGGAATAGCAGAGGGCAAACCCTACGGATATGTGCGCCACGTATATTTGAGAAAATACAGAATTTGATAAATTTTTCTGTTATATTTAAAAATATTTTTAAAAAGTTGTAACTAATATCCTCTTCTGTTCGTATTAGGAGCAGAAGAGGATATTTCAATTGCTTCCGAAATCAAGGAAAGGACCGGTTACACATTATGATTTCGTATTACTTATCAATAGTTGAAACTGAAGATGAGCGCAATAAGGTGACGCACATATATACTAAGTATTATTCATTTATGTGCTGTATTGCCGCCAAATATCTGAGCAACAAAAGCGATATAGAAGATATAGTACACGATTCTATGCTGAAGATTATAGACAGGCTGGATACTATTGATATATCTGCCGATAAAAAGCTCAGAAGCCTTTGCGGAGTGATCGTTAAGCACAAGGCAATTGATTCAACCAGACTTAAGAAAAACAACACAGAGCCGCTTGATGAAGTTTTTCCTGTCATAGACGAGGGCTCTTCTCCCGAAGAAATCGTAATAAAAGAAGATACATACCAAATTATTCTCAGCACTATACGCGCTCTTGAGGATAAATATAAAAACGTATGTATACTCAGATACGTAAACGGATTAAATGATAAGGAGATATCAAATGCTTTGGATATCTCTGAAAATTCTGTGCGTGTTCGTCTGTATAGAGCGCGGAGCATTTTGAAAAAACGTTTACTTAACGTTCGCTGAAAAAGCAATAATATCCTTTTCTGAAACCTATTTTGCCAAAGCATACGGCTTTGGAGAAAGGCGGGCATTTATCAATGAGTGCTGATTTTGAAAAACTTTTAAGTAAAGCTTTTGCTGAATATGCAGGTGAAGAGTTCGGCAAGCAGGCAGAAATTCAGTATTATCCCATTTCCAGAAAGGAGCTGAAATGGGCAAAGGCGCAGGATAATAAGCGGAGATATAAAAAGCCGATGTGGCAGATCAATTTGCAAAGATGTGCGGCTATCCTTCTGATTTTCTGTTCTTTGTGTGCTGTCGTTTTTGCCACCAATGTTGAGGTCAGAGCTTTTGTTACAGAAACCTTTTCTCAGTGGTTTAACAGTTTTATCAACATTTTCTATACATCGCAGGCGCCAAACGAGAATGCGGATATATATCTGTATGACGTGACGTATATTCCCGAAGGGTTTGAGCAGGCGGACAAGACGGAAACCGAGAATGCGAGAGTATATATTTACGAAAACGGCGAAAAACGTATAAACATTGAAATTGCGTATACGAAAAATGCAACCGTTTCGGCTGACAGCAGGCTCAACAGCTATGAAGAGATATGGCTGGGTGCACATAGCGCACATGTTCTTTATGATAAAAAGAGCGAAAACGGAGCAGTTATTTTCGGTGATGCAAGTATAACAGTTGCGGTGGAAGGAAATATAGCACGTGATGAGCTTATAAAGATTGCATATTGCATCAATATGAATGAATCGAATATGTTTGGATTTGTACGTGAGTTTGAAGGACACAAAGCTGATCTACCAAAATCTGCTGTATACAGCTACAAATGTTCAATTTGGGATTTTTCCTATGCCGACCAGTATACGTTTGAACAACCCATAACAGTCAGTTTCAGCATACCGGAAAGCTGGAGCAATCCTGACCACAACGTTTGCGAAAGAACTGTTCACCAGCAGACTTATACTCAGATCGCAAGCGCCTCTCCCGTTGTTTTATACGAAGTTTCTCCTGATTTTGTTCTTGATTGCAGTTTCCACGAAACTCAGGTGAATAAATACGCCATCTCTCATAACACTTTTGTTGGCAAAAATGTTTCCGAATACAGAACAGAAAGCGGATTGGATTGTGTTATCTACTACCAATATGATGATGCAGACAATATTTTCTTAACAGCATTTGTGCGTTTATCGGACACTCTTATTATGGAAATTAGCCTTAACGATGACAGCAGTAACGCTACTCAGATGCTGGATATTCTGGATACTTTGAGGCTTGAATAAACGAAAATGTAATTACTTTATTTTTTAGAAAGGATCGAGAAATATGAAAAAGAGATTTGTTAAAATAACGGCTATGCTGCTTGCGACAATAGTGCTTTCTTCCTGCACTCTTGCATCTTCTGCAGGAATAAAAGCTGACTCGTCTGCAGAAAAAATGCTTGGTTTCAGCAGGGAAGATGATAAGTATACAAGTGCTCTGACGGAAAAGTCACAGCTTTGTTACTCTACGTATATTGAAAACGGCAAGGAAACAGCCATTGCCAAGCCGATTGCAGTTGAGATCAAAATTCCTGCCCAATGGACACAGTCAAGCACGAATATATATCAGACACCCAATTCTTCCGCAAAAAATACAATTCTTTGTATGAAGGCTCCCGATATTTATAAAAAGCCTGAGAATTTCAAGTTGGATGAAACTGTTCACGCGGCTCTTGCGTCAAAGGGAGTAACAGTCAGTCTTGCCGGGTGGAGAATATGCAGCTATAAAACTGCTGCAGGCTATAACAGTATTATTTATTACTATCACGATAAAGAAGCAGACACATTCAGCATCTATGCATATATAGAACTTGATGATGACTATGTTGCGGCAATTAACATTCACGATAACTATGAACTGAGAGGACAGATGCTTGATATTATTGACAGCTTGAGCTTGGGAACGTATGACGATTTTTCGGATTACGGCACAGCAGAGCTTAACGGTTATATGAATTATCTTGTGAATTATTTTCACGAGCCATATAAAATCGGAGATGACGTTTCAGATATAAACGTTATGTATCTTTGTTTCCTTTATGCATATTCAAACCGCGCTTCATATTATGATATAGGATATGATCTTGAGCGACAGACAATAACGATCCCCCTCAGCAGAATGGATGAAATATGCACGGCATTGATCGGTGATGATGTTGATATAACTTCTTTTGAGGAAAAGCATATGCACACCGCTGAAACGGGCAACGGCGAATATGGCGGAGTAGACGGAATAGGTTATATTTTTAATACGGCAACGGATTATTGGTGGGGTGACCCTTGGCATATTGATTATGAAAAGTTCGATGAACCGATTGAGATAACAGAAAACGAAAACATAATAACAGTAAAATCACATATTTATCGCGGACTGCTTGGAGAATATGAGGCCCCCCGAACTCTTGAATATACGTTTGAGGAAACAGCGGTCAAAGATGAGATGGGCAATGGGTTCATCTATCACAGGCTTTTGGAAATCAAGGAATTATAATTATCAATCAAAAAACGGCTTGCCTTGGCAAACCGTTTTTTCTGTTATTTATGATAAAGTTTCTTTGTTTCGTACTGAGGCTCGCAGCTGACGTTGATACCGAGGCGGCGGAGGATTTTTTCGTCCTCGTCGCTGATAAT
>JAGAPL010000002.1 GCA_017623255.1 Clostridia bacterium | reverse complement strand
TAAGGAATAAATCGCCGTTGATATATACTATGTTATTCATTGATGGAGAATCTTCAAAATTGGTAAGCTGTTCTTTTATAATATCATTGTTAGCATCACGTGTAACTCTCCATAGCTGATCCACGTCATTTTCGTCAACTGAAATATAGTAGAACAAATCAGTAGCATTACCAGGAGTAATTGCACGAACATAATAGTTTTCGCTGTCCAGTAATATTTCGCTGGACACAGAAAGGACACCGTTTTTATCACTTAGGCTTATTAGTTTTATATTCTTGTCATAGTCGCCGTACAATACCTTATTGCCATACAATGCGTAGCTAAAAGCGTTGTCAACACCAGGAATAACTTCCGGTGAAGAACCTGTTTTCTTGATACGATATAGCTTGCTGTCTGTGTCATTTATGAAATAAAGATATGAACCCTCTGAAATAAGAGAGTATGCCTTTCCTCTGGCATTGTGTAGAATTGATATATCGGTTAATGAATATTTGTTCTCATCATCTGCTTTAAGCTTTGCAGTAAAAATATTACCTGTATATGAATCCTTATTTTCAAGTAGTATTCCATATAGGTTAAAACCATCAAAGATAATATTGTCGTAGTAAGAAAGCAATATACTATCCTGACCGGTTAATAATATAGGTTCGTCAACATTTGATAGCTCGCTTAAAGCGATCTGGAAATCGTTTTCCTGAGTGTACACCAAAAGATCATCAAAGCGGTTAACGCAGTAAGTATCCTGTAGGAAATGCGGTTCCTTCTTGCCGTTTTCTTCTGTAACATAGAAGTTAGCATAGTTTATGTATGAAGGAACTGCAAGAGCGTTGTATCTTTCCACAACATTCTTTACAATACTTTCTTTGTTTGGCATAGCCTTAGGAACGATAACGATAAGGTCGCCGATAGTTTCTATTTGCATTTCAAAAACTATTTCAAGAATTCTGATTGGAAGATAAGAAGAGCCGTCTCTTGATATTAATACAGGAATGTCTTTCATTGCATTATATGATGCATCAGACATTTCAGCTGGTTTTTCATAAACATCGGCAAAAACTGTTCCCTTGTTGTTATCGCTTGTACCAATCAGGACATGAGCTGTAGATGTTATACTGTCTTCGATTGTGAATTTAAAATGATTGTAATTATCGTTGGTTTCCTTCTTTTTATCGTCTTTGTACTGATTAAGGTCGAACAATTCTTTAGAAGAAGTCAGAGAATCCACAAAAGAACTACTTACAAAATTGCAAGTGTATGCAGTTATTTTAAGGTTGAAAACGCCATCAATGAACTTGTATGCATAAACTGATGTTACAGCCGCTTCTTTTACTGCAGCATCTCTTTTTCCCTTAAGGTCAAGTTCGCTGATTTTCTCGAACACTTCCTGTTGCTTTTTAGATATTTCAGACTTTGAAGGTTTTTCAGTAAGAAATGTCTCGTACTCGTCAATAAGTGCCTGAGCATCTTTCATAGCTGCGCTGTAGTCTTCAAAAACTGCATATGTAGGTGTATATTTTGCCCATTCTGTCTGAGCAAGAAGCTCGGCGTCTGTAATGTCCTTTGCGCCAAACTGTTCTCCAAAGGCTCTGAATGGGAGATAATTCATATAGTTTTCGTTGATGAATGAAGCAGCAGTCTTTACACCGTTGTATGTTGCAGAAAGTGTGCTTCGTTCAAAGTTTCCGTCACTTGTCAAAGTGTAAAGGAAAGAACTTCCCTCGCCACTTCTTATTGCGTATGCCATAGGAACAGCTGCAGGAGCTGTTTCAACGACTGTTTCAACAACTGTCTCTTCTTCATTATCAACTAAAGGCGCATCTTCTGCAAGAACAGAGACAAACTGTGTCGCCAAAAGGGATGCGCATAGCAAAGCGGATATAAATTTTTTCATAAATAACACTCCTTTTTATTGGTCAATAGTAGTAGTATCAAGATTGATTATCTCGTTTGTATCAACAACCTTAAACATGATGTTAAGTCCATTTCTCTTAAGGTCACGGCAGGCTGTTTCAAAGACTACTTCCTTTGCAGTACCGTCCTTTTTGATTCGGCAGAGAACTTCGCCTTCGTCATAGCTTGTGAAGTAGATATAGTCGCCGATTACGATGTTATATTCACAGTCATCGCTACACAAAAGAACAGGATCGCCAAACCAGATGGATTTCTTATATAGCGAATGGTCTTCCTTTGGATTACTGTAATATAGCCAGTTGCCGTCTACCTGAAGGTAAGATGCGGAAATGTCGTCATCTAAACGGCGGTCCGGCAGGAACAGATAGCGAACGTGAATGGTTTCGTTATCTGATGTGTCAACATAGAAGGTAGCTGTCTTTGGATATAGCAATATAAGACCTACTACTAATAGTGCAACACACATAGAAACAAGAATGATAACGTTTCGCTTCTGACGTTTCTTGTATTGCTGTTTCATAGCATCAGCCTGTCTGTTTGTTACCAACTGAACAAGACCGTTAAATACAACTGCCACAGTAGAGTTTCTTCCGTCGTTGTTGAAGATATTCTGAAGAATATCCATAGTCTTTTCAAGGAAATCAGAACCTGTTGACTTCTGTCTGTTCTGTGTGTTGAAATTAGTGTATAATCCTACAGTCTTTTCAGTGCCGTAACCGTCGGCGTTCTGCGCATAATTCTGCTGGTAAGTATTTGATGCGTCATTGCTGACATATGTATTGTTTGAGTTGTTGTTTAGACTTGCAGTAGAATCATTATAGTTAAAGCTGTTTCCACCCGAATTGTTGTTATAGTTATTGGTGCTGCCACCAACGCTATTGTTATTGGCGCTGCCACCAAAGTTATTGTTATTGCTCTGACCGCCAAAGTTGTTGCTGTTTCTGCTGTCTGCCAGACCATAATTGTCAGAAGATACCCATGCATTATCATAAAGATAAGGAAGCTCTCTGTTTAGCTCATCATCGGACATATTCTTTGCTGCCAGATACAAATCATTGTAAAGATCTATTGCAGAGTTATAACGGTTTGCAGGATAGTATTCACAGCATTTGCATACAATTCGTGCAAGTACACCGTCTGCGTGTGCAGGCGGAGGAAGTGTAGCGCCGGACATTCTCTGGTCCAATGCTGTTTTTGCAGAGTCAACGCTGTTTCCTGCAAGAGGAAAACGGTTTGCATTCAGCATTTTATAAAGCACAATACCAAGAGAATAAATATCGGCTGTATGGTCATACTGACTTCCTTTGCTGACTTCCGGAGCCATATAGTAAGGTGTTCCCATACCCACAGTAGCACCAAGCCCTGTCTGACTTATGCTTGCAACACCAAAGTCGCCCATTTTTCCCTTGCTGTCGTTAAGGCCAACAAATAAGTTGTCTTCTTTAATGTCACGGTGGATAATATTTTGTTTTTCACAACTGATAAGTCCATAGGAAATATCGCAGGCAAATCTTAAGAAATCACCTACAGTAAGACGGTTTTTGCGGAAATATGACTTCATTGGTGTGGCATATTCCATTACCATAATAATGTTATAGTAGATTCCGTTCTGAAGAAGCTGGTTGTCGTAAAGCTTGATAACTGCGTCCGAGTCGTTAACCTTCATCATTGACGCAACCTCGTTACCAAATTTTTCAGCAACCTCGCCAACAAAGTTGGCAATCATATTCATATCGTTTCCGTACTCATCTCGTGCATACTGGAGCATGTCGTCGTTAGGTAGGGAAATAATTTTTACTGCAACGGTGTTGCCTGTTTGCATGTCGCGTGCGCAATAAACCACGCCGTGGCGACCGCGTCCTATTTCACTTGTGAGATCATAACGACCAAGTATAGGTTGTGGTATGGTTGAATTG
>JAGAPL010000093.1 GCA_017623255.1 Clostridia bacterium | reverse complement strand
CGACCTTTTTTTGAAAAAGGTCGCGGATTATTAGGGCAGAGCCCTAAGACGCGCTCCGCAGAGCGCGGAAAACCTAATACTCACCGGAGATCCAAGGGGCACAGCTCCTTGGTCGCCCGTCGCAACGGGCGAAATCCCCCATATTGCAGCTATAAATTTCTGCATAAACTAAGCCCAGACTCCTCATCCACCGCAAGCGGTCCCCCTTCCCCCAAGGGAAGGCTTGCCACGCTAAACGATAATTTAACATAAAAGGCCTTCTCTTTTATGAGAGAAGGCCAACTATCAATTTTTCACGAGGATTCTGTCGATTGAAACCACGTACATTTTATGGAAATCACCGTTTTTATATTCATTCATTATGGCAGGATCCACTATGTTTTCTTCAAGAATGGGACCTGCATACATTTTGGTGCATTCCATAATAATGCTTGCTTCTTTAAAAGCGGTGCAGCCGTCGTTGACGGAGAAGGGCGTCAGGCCTGCCTCGGCTATTTTATTGCATTCTCTTCCGCTTTTTGTTCCGCAAATGCGAAGGGCATCTCTGTATTCTTCTCCAAAAAATGAAAGTGTCATTTTATCTGTTTTTTCAAGAAACTCGTATGTATATCTCTGAGGGCGCACGAAAACAAATGCCACGTTTTTTCTCCAAAGAACGCCCATTCCGCCCCAGCTTGCTGTCATTGCGTTTGATTTGCCACCTGCTTCTGCGCAAACCAGCATCCATTCGTTGCCTATCATATTAAAAACATTTTTGCCAAGCTCTTCAGCTTTGATAGCGTTATAACTCATATCTGCCTCCGTTTGTTATTATCTCTGTTTTAATTCTACTATATCGGGAGAAATTTTTCAACCGAATACAGCTTAAAGTTTATTTTTTATCATCATTTAGTTGTTGATTTGAACATAAATGTATGATAAAATGTATTCTGTATTATTATATATTAAAGAAGGTTTTGCTTTATGAACTCCAAAAAGATGTTAATTCCCGTTATGGCAATAGTTTCTGTGTGCCTTGCGGCTCTTGGCTTTGCGTTTATTCTCATTGCTGCTCTCACAGAATACGACGTTTCCATTGGGCATTTTGAAAATAATGCAATTTTTGCGCCTTTGGCGTACGGTGCTTGTGGTTTGGGCATTATCAGTGCGGCGGTTTCGGCTTTTCTTTGCAGAGGCAACCGTTTGAGCCGCGGCAAAAACGCAGGTGTTTTTCTCAGCTTTGCGTCTGCGCTTTCGGCTATTTTGATGCTTGCATCCGTAGTTCTCACATTTGTTGACAATATTTCCGCTGCATCTGAGGCAATTTCCGGCTCAGCTATGAGGCTTGGTATGGTTCACTATCTCAGCATGATTTTCGGTGTGCTGGGAAGCGCTGCTCTTGTTCTCTTTGTTTTCTACGGTTCTTACAGAACAAACGTATCTCAGGTGCTTTCCTTCTGCATCCCCGTATATTTTGTTTTTGAAACACTTATTCAGTATTTTGACAAAACAACTGCAATAGACAGCCCTCTCAAAGTGCTCGTTCAGCTGGCGTTTGTTTCCTATGCCGTGTTCACCACCTTTGATTCGGGAGTTTATTTGGGAAAAGAGAAGATGCTCCCCAAATATGTATTTTCCTGTATGGCAGCGGTTGTGGTAGGCGGCACAGTTTCCCTTGCAACTCTTGTGTGTCAGTTCTTGCGCCCCGAGTGCTTTGATATTTCCGTTGTTGAAAGCTGTATGTCCTGCGCGTTTTTCCTGCTTGCAGCGGCTAAATTGCATCATATAGCTTTTTCCATCAAACCCGAAAAGAAAGAAAAGCCTGCCGAGCTTGCGCAGGCTGAGGAAAGTGTTAATGGATAAAAATTCCGAAATGATAGAGGTGAAGCGCAAAACTGCGTATCCCTACTGGGCGGCGGCTGCAGTTTGGGTGATTGCCGCTTTGTTTTTCCCTATGTACAAGGTGATCCATTTTGTTGTAATTGCTGCTCTCAGCGCTGCGGCAGGGATTATCACCTACAAAATAAAGCCTTATTATATTTCCCTTGAGCCAGCGCCCAAGAAGAGATATATGACGAGCGATAAAACAGCAGATGAAATTTCCAACAGCCTGCTTGACACATCCGATTCCCTTGCTTCTTTGCAGAAGGCGGCATCTCCTGCTCTTGCGGCTGACGTTGAAAGCATAAGAGAAACCCTTAAAAAGATTGCCGAGGCAGTTCAGGGAGATCCCAATGATGTGAAGCAGTGCAGAAGGCTGATAAACTATTATCTGCCCACGGTTACAAAGCTGGCGGAAAAGTATATCTATCTCAAAGAAAAGGGAAATGACGAGAAAAACGTTGCGGACTCTCTTGTGAATATAGAGGGAGCATTCCGCAGTATTGACGATATGCTGAAAAAGCAGCTTGACGCTCTTTTTGCAAACGATGCCCTTGATATTGAAACCGACATCACCGTTCTTGAGGCGATGCTTAAAAATGATAAACTTAACTGATCGAAAGAGAGAATACAGCAATGGAAGAAAAGAAATTTGAAGGCGAAATGCCCACTCTTGTTTTTGACGAAACAGCAACAGCAACAGCTGAAGCCCCCGTTGAAGAAGTAAAGCCTGAGGTTGAGCCTGTTGAGCTTGAAGAAACTCTTTCTGCTGAGGAAATGAAGGTTGTTGACAGCTTTGCAGAAAAAATTGATATAACAAACAGCGCCGCAATTCTTCAGTATGGCGCATCTGCTCAGCAGAAGATAGCTGAGTTTTCCGAAAGCGCCCTTGCAGGCGTTAAAACAAAGGACCTTGGCGAAGTGAGCGATATGATAACAGATCTCACTCTCAAGCTTAAGGAATTTACAACTGAGGAAAAGAAGGGCTGTTTCGATTTTTTCAAAAAGTCCAGAAGCAAGATCGAAGCCCTGAAGCTGCGTTACAGCTCTGCTGAAAAGGCGGTTGACGGCATTGTTGAATCTCTTGAAAATCATCAGATCGTTCTTATGAAGGATATTGCTATGCTTGATAAGATGTACGATATGAACCTTCAGTATTTCAAGGAGCTGACGATGTACATTGCGGCAGGCAAAAAGAAGCTGAAGGAAGAGCGCGAAACAAAGCTTGCGGAGCTTAAAGCAAAGGCTGAAAAAACTCAGGCTGCAGAAGATGCTCAGGCGGCAAACGATTTTGAAAATCAGTGCCTGCGTTTTGAAAGAAAGCTTCATGATCTTGAGTTGACGCGCACTATCTGTATGCAAATGGCTCCCCAGATCCGTCTTGTGCAGAACAATAACACTATTATGACAGAAAAGATCCAGAGCGTTATCGTTTCCACAATTCCCCTCTGGAAAAATCAGATGCTTCTTGCTCTTGGCATCCAGCATTCAACAGAGGCAATGGAAGCTCAGCGTGCTGTAACCGATATGACAAACGAGCTGCTTCGCCGCAATGCTGAAACTCTTAAGCAGGGCACAATTGACATTGCAAAGGAAAGCGAGCGCGGTATTGTTGAAATGGAAACACTTCAGTATACAAACCAGCAGCTTATTGAAACTCTTGATGAGGTTCAGAAGATCCAGAGCGAAGGCAAGGCAAAGAGAGCAGAGGCAGAGAGAGAGCTTGCTCGCATTGAAGGCGAGCTCAGAAGCAAGCTTTTAAATAACAAATAAGAGGCAAATAAATTGGAATTTATAAAGAAAAACAGAAGCGCGGCAGCGATCATTTTAGTTGCGGTTGTTGTTTTGTCGGTATTTTTGGGTAGCTTCCGAAGTGTTTCACAGCTTGAAAGCACGGTTGAACGGGAGTTTTCAAAAAAGGACAGATTTGGAGAAACAGTCAGCTCAACGGTTGATATGCTGAGCCGTCATATATCCACATTCGTTATGGGATATAAGGCATCTTTGGGAGATTGCGCGGAGATAAACATTTTGCTGGAATGCACAGAGCAGCTTATTGAAAGCGATAACGGAATTTCTCATGCAAAGGTAGATATTGATGCAGTGCGCAATGCGGCAACGCTGATGCATCAGCGTCTTGATGCTTCGGATAATTATCTCCCTGAGGCAAAAGCAGCTTTTGCAGGAATTGATAACGATATTTCCATACTGAAAAAATACGACGGCTACAATGCGGCTGCAAAGAAATATAATGATGCTTCCGAAAGCTTTGTTGGAAAGCTTTTTGGAATGGGGAAAGCAATAGAGTTTTAAAATGAAAAGATTTATCAGTTTGATTTTATGTATTGTGGTGGCATCATTTGCCTCTGTCACAGCTTTCGGCGCCAAGGAAGAAGAAACTATTCCGATTCCCGATAGACCTGAGGACATTTATATAATAGACGCCCCCGGTGTTTTGAACAAACGTGCGTACAATAACATAATCAGAAAAGGAAACCGTCTTTTTGCTATGACAGGCGCTCAGGTGGTGGTCGTTATCGTTGACGAGGATAACGAAGTGGAGCTTGGTTTGCTTGCTCAGCAGATCCTTGAAAGATGGGAGATCGGCTCTCACGAAAGAAAAAACGGCTTTGTTATTGCTATAGATTTTGACCGCGGTCGTGCAAGTTATGCAGTCGGAGAGGGGCTTTCAGAGTTGTTTACGGTAACTGAGGTGACAAAGCTCATAACAAGCTATGAGCTTGGCGACGGATATGCGGAAGGCAACTATACAATGGTTGTTTCCTCGCTTTATAACGAATTGGAATCGTCTATATGCGATTATTATGGCATAGATTATTCTGATTGGGATGGCGAAACGTACAATTATCCGGCAGGCTATGAGGTTGAAGAGGAAGATAACACTCTTATATATTCAGCCATCGGCGCAGGCACACTTGTTTTGTTTTTTGTTCTCGTAATAATCAGCTCTATCCGCCATAATAAGAAAATGGCTGAAATAAGCGGCTTTGAAAAAGAGGGCGGCTACAGCGACGAGGAAGAGAACGAAACAGCGGAGCTTTCTGCTGAAAGTGAAAATATCGGAGATATAGAGCCGTCAGCTGAAAATGAAGCCACAGAGGAAGAATACAGCCGCAACGAAGGTGAATATAACACCGACGAAGGTGAGTATAACACCGACGTTAATGAGGAAAGCTATAGCAGCAACGGAGAATGGAAATACAACTGAAAAGTTGGTGTTTGGTATGAATAAAAAAATATTGTGCATGGTTTTCAGCATAGTAATGGTGCTGAGCCTTGCGTTTGCAGTCTGCGCAGGAAATCTGCCGGATGCGCCCCGTGAGGTTTATGTTCTTGACGAGGCAGGAGTGCTTGAAAACAGCACGGAACAGTATGTGATCGACCAGGGCGATGCTCTTTTCGCTATGACGGGCGCACAGATAGTTATAGTAACTGTTGAGGATAGCGGATATAGCGATATGGAGGTCTTTGCCTATGACCTTTTCAATGAGTGGGGAATTGGTTCAAGCGAGCTGAACAATGGAGTTCTGCTTGCAATGGAGCCTTCAACCCTGAGAATATGGTGCACTGTTGGAGCAGGTCTGGAAAGGCAGCTTCCTTCGGGAACTATAGACTATATTCTTGAAGAAAAAGTTTATCCCTATTACGATACGGGCGATTGTGACACGGCAACTCTCAATTTCTATAACGAAGTTTATGGCAGACTTGAAGCTTATTATGGGGTGGACACGAGGGATTGGGACGGAAGAACCTATAAATATGCCGCAGGCGGAATGGCAGAAAGTGATAATTCCGATTTTGTAGAGGGATTTTTTGGCATTGTTGCATTTATAGTGCTGTTTATAGTGTTCTATTCTATCATATCGGCTGCAAAGCGTGGCGGACACGGTGGCATTTTCCCTATGATATTTTTCGGAGGACCGAGATATTATAGCGGATTCAGACATTATTATCGTCCCCACCATCATTCGCCTCCGAGAAATAACAATAACTATGGCGGTTTCGGAGGCGGCTTTGGCGGCAGCAGTGGTTTCCGCGGTGGCGGAGGCGGCTTTGGCGGAGGCGGCAGCCGCGGCGGCGGAGGCGGAAGACATTAGAAAAATCGAAAAGAGAAAAGTGAAGAGTTAAGTTGGAAATCCGCTATGGCGGATTTCTGCCCTTATTTAATACATAGGAGTCATAATGATTTCATTAAGCTTGAGCAATGTGAAATTTGAGGTGGGAGTGCGCAGCATTCTCACCGATGTTTCTTTTTCAATAGAAGACGGTGATAAGCTGGGCGTTGTGGGCGTAAACGGAAGCGGAAAATCCACGTTGCTTCGCATTATCTGCGGAGAATATGAGGCAACTGACGGCTCAGTTTTTATTGCTAAAGATAAGAGCGTAGGCATACTTGAACAGGACGATGCCTTTAAAATCTCAAATGAAGGGGAAAATACGGTAATATCCCAGATGTATGCCGCATTCCCTCAGCTGCTTCGTGACGAGGCGGCGCTTGCGCGCATTGAAAGTGAATTAAAAATTGCCGAAGGCGATGAGCTTGTGCGCCTTTCAAACGAGTTTGAGAGAGTGAACACAAGATTTATTGACGGCGGCGGCCTTCATTATAAGTCCAGATGCAAAAGTCTCCTTTCGCGTCTCGGTTTTGAGGAGCATATGCATCAGCTGCCCGTTGATTCCCTCTCGGGGGGGCAGAGAACGAGACTTGCTCTGGCAAGGCTTCTTTATCGCGAACCCGATATACTTATCCTTGACGAGCCTACCAACCATCTTGACACAGAAACTATGCTGTGGCTTGAAGGTCATCTTGCGGCATATAAAAAGACGGTTATTCTCGTCAGCCACGACAGATATTTTCTTGACAGAGTCACAAACAAAACTCTTGATATAGAAAACTGCAAGGCAAAGCTTTATAAATGCTCGTATACAGAGTTTACAAGGCAGAAGGAAGAGGCGAGACTGGCTCAGGAAAGACAGTATATAAATCAACAAAGAGAAATTGAACGCCTTGAAAAATATATTGAGCAGCAGCGCCGATGGAACAGAGAGCGCAATATTATTGCGGCTGAAAGCAGACAGAAGGCAATCGACCGTATGGAAAAGGTGGAGCGCCCCGAGGATGCTCCGAAAGGCATTTCCTTCAGCTTCACCCAGGGGGGCGAAACGGGAAATGACGTTCTTTCGGTCAGAAATCTTGCAATGAGCTTTCCCGATAAAAAGCTTTTTGAAGATCTCTCCTTTGAAGTCAAGAAAAAAGAGCGGATCTTCATCGTTGGCGCAAACGGCACGGGGAAATCCACTCTGCTTAAAATTTTGCTTGGCAAACTGAGGCAGACAAAGGGCGTTTTTGAATTTGGTTATAACGTAAAGATCGGATATTACGATCAGGAAAACCAGAATCTCACTCCCGAAAAAACCGTTCTTGACGAGCTTTGGGATGCTTATCCCGATATGAATCAAACTAAGCTTCGAAGCGTGCTTGCATTGTTTCGCTTCAGGGGAGAGGATATTGAGAAAACTGTTTCCGTTCTCTCAGGCGGCGAGCGCGCGAGACTGACTTTTGCAAAGCTGATGCTTTCTGCAACAAACGTGCTTATTCTTGATGAGCCCACCAACCATCTTGATATAGCATCGAGAGAAGCGCTGGAGGATGCTGTTTCTGCCTTTGAGGGAACGGTTATTGCCGTTTCTCATGACAGATATTTTATGAAGCGTCTGGCAACCCGAATTCTTGAGCTGGGCGAAAAGCCTTTGGACTACAGAGGAACATACGATGAGTATGTTATGAAAAAGGAGCAGATGGCGCTTGAGGTAAAGCCTGCGGAAACTGGAAAAGAAAACGCGGCGCCCACCGGCAAGGAGATATATCTTGCAAAGAAAGAGGCAGAAGCCAAGAGAAGAAAGGCTGAGGCAAGATATAAAAAGGTGCTCAAAGAAATAGAAGAGCTTGAAAGTGAGCTTGTTGAGATAAACGACAGACTTTTCGGCGAAGCGGCAACGAATTATATGCTTGCAGCGGAGCTTGATGACAGAAGGATCACCGTTGAAGACAGACTTATGCAGCTCTACGAGGAAGAAGAAAACACAAAGCCACTCATTTGAGGAACCTTCCGTAAGGAAGGTTCCTCAGTTATATTCGCCTGGCGGCGAGTGATATTGCTTCGCAGTGATATTATGCTGCGCATAGTGATATTGTCCTTCGGACAGTTTTAAAGGCGAATATAATATCACTGAAACCGTAAGGTTTCAATATCAATTTTGCCTTTGGGCAAAAATATCACTGCAAACGGCAGTTTGCAATATCACTTTATTTGCCGAGAAGAATACTCTTTATTTTCGGCGAGTATTTACCTTTTTCAAAGTATGTAACCCACTATGACACTTTCAAACCGAAAGTGTCATTTTTATTATAAAAAAGAAATAGGGAGAACACTTCTTTACGAAGTGTCTCCCTTAAGAGTGGCTTTTGCTGTATTTAGGACGTTAATTATTGTTTGCAGTTATATTCATTGTAGTGGAGGATAATATCCTCCACTACGGAACGGCAGATAAATTATCGTTCAACTTGTTAATCGAGCATAGCAAGGATCGCTGCCTTGGGGCGAGCGCCTGCGCTCTGGGAGATTATTTCTCCGTTTTTCATATATACCAGTGTGGGAATACTGAAAACGTTGAATCTGCTTGCCAGCTCAGGTTCAGCGTCAACATCTATTTTGCCAACTGCAATATCAGCTCTTTCATCAGCAATTTCTTCAATTATGGGAGAAAGCATTTTGCAGGGGCCGCACCAGGATGCGAAAAAGTCCAGAAGAACGGGCTTGTCACCGTTTATTATTTCATCAAAGTTAGCACTTGAAATTTTAATTGCTGCCATAGTTTATCTCCTTTATGATAAATGTTTTGAAGTATTCTTTCTGGTTATAGTATACCCGTTTTTTCGTATCTTTTCTGTGACTTGGTTACAAAAAAGCCTTTCCCGTAGGAAAGGCTTCAGATTGAAGACAAAAGGGGTTCTGGACGTTGACAGAACTCCTTTTTTCAATATTTTCAAGAAAAAGAATACTTGAAATTAAAAAGAGAAAAGAAGATAGAGAAAAAATGGGAAGAAAGGGACTCTTTCTCCCTTT
>JAGAPL010000092.1 GCA_017623255.1 Clostridia bacterium | reverse complement strand
TCGCCGATGGAGTTATGGGGAAGCATACCCTTAACTGCGAGCTGCATAGCGAGCTCAGGCTTTGTTGCCATAAGTGTCTTGTAGGATGTTTCCTTAAGACCGCCGATGTAACCGCTGTGACGACGGTAGAACTTCTGCTCGAGCTTCTTACCTGTCAGAACAGCTTTGGATGCGTTGATAATGATTACGAATTCGCCGCAGTCAACGTGAGGTGTGAACTCAGGTCTGTGCTTGCCGCGAAGTATTGTAGCCGCTGCTGCAGCAGTTCTACCGAGGGGCTTATTAGCCGCATCAATGATATACCACTTGCGCTCAACGGTTTCCTTCTTTGCCATATATGTTGACATAGAACTATCCTCCGAAATTTAGCATAAGTTAATTAGTTTTTTATTCAGCCTGTGTATTATATCAAACGCTACTGCTCTTGTCAATACTTTTTTTGAAAATTCTTCAAATTTTTAATTTAGGTATGCGTTTTCTCAAAAATGCTCCGTTTTTCTCACGTTTTCTCACGTTTTCTCAAACTCAAAGTTCACTCTATTGTCTATTTTTCATATCTTCTATGCACTTATTTCGTGTATTTTCATCACGAATCAGCTCATAATTGCCGCTTCTCAGCACTTCGAGCAGCTGTTTATTGCTTGTTATTGGTTCATCCGTCAGAATTCCGGCATCGGGATACTGGCACGCATCGTGATGGTCGCTTCCCGAAACTGTGAGCAGATGGGGATTAAGCTCATGCCATTTTTCTGCCATTTCGTTATGGCTGTTCTGCTCAGGATGTCCGTTATAGACCTCTATTCCCGCGAGGCACTCTACAGGGCACAATGTTTGAAAATAGCGGAAGGGATGAGCCTGGAAAAGAAGCAAGCCATTATTTCTGATATGTGAACCGTTTCTCCAGTTATCATGAAGATATATATCCGCATTTTTCAGAAAGAACTCTTCGTCTGCTCCATATACAAGAAAATCGCTATCTCCCATTCTTGCCATATGCATTTCAGCGCCGAGAAGAATATTGAGTCTATCCCCTGCAACTTTCTTCAGGTTTCTGTAGCTATCAAGGTAATACTCCATCTTTTCAACCAGAGTTTTATCGTCCATTCCGTGGAAGGTATATTCATTGAGATGTTCTGTAAGCACCACTGTACTGTATCCGTATTCAAGATACTGCTCCACAAGGTCCTCATGTCTGTGAGTGGCACATCTGCTGACGGGATAAGAATGGCAATGCATTTCGGTTTTATATTTTTTCATAGCAAAATCTTCCTAATTATATTATATAGTTTTAATACACACTAAAAATGCGGCGCCTTTCAGCGCCGCATTCTATGTTAGCTTTATTAGCCGTTTTCAAGAATAAACTTAACTCTCTCTGCCCACTGATAAGCGATTGAATTATCCGGGATCCAGCCTTTTTCTTCTGTTCTGCCCTTCTGTGCGTCTGTAGAAGAGGGAACATAAGCAAGCTTCTGGTAATACTCATTATCTTCAACAAGGTTCTTAAGCATTGATACACTGGACTTGAATGTTTCAGCGTCCATAGATGCTACCTGTGCTTCGATCTGAGCACAGAACTTATCAAAGTTCTCAACCAATTCCTTGTTGCTCTCGTGAACAAAGTCTGTCATATAATATGTTACGGGATAGAAGGAATCCAGGTTCTGGGATTTTTCAGAAGACCAGTCCATAGAAACACCGTAATCAGGATATGTCATATATATATTGCCTGTATCAAGGATGTCCATATTATAATCTTCATTGAGCTGAACGATGATAGAGTTATCAAGCTCGTCCTGCTTCCAATGTTCGCCTTCAACACCATACTGGAGAACTGTTCTCAGCTCTTCATTTGTGTTAAGGAGAGTGATGATTTCCATAGAACGAGATGTGCTTTCTGTAAATGTGCTTACAGCAAACACTGCAGAGCAATAATCCTCAAGTGTTCCTTCAGGGCTCTGATGGATATTTACATAATAGTCATTTGCATAAAGTGCTTCGATTTCAGCAGGTGTTGCCTTTACAAGACCGATACCGAACTTTTCAACGCTATCTGCTGTGGAAACATAACCCTTTTCTGTGAAGAGCTTCTGCAGATATGTGTTATCTACATAGTCTGTGATATTGAACACGTTTTCGATCTTTACTTCTTCAAGTGTTTTATCTGCTGTTACTCTGGAAGCGATAACGGAGAACTTGTCAGAGGATCTGCCGGACCAATACTGCATATAAGAGGGAGTGATTGTTCCCCAAACAGGAGTTACGCCTGCATCGCCCGCAGCAACCTTTTCAACGAACTGCTGGCAGTTGGGAACTGTCATAAGGTCCTTCTGGGAGTAGCCATACTTTGTTGCAAGTTCCTTATTAACGAGCAGATATGTATACTCACCGAGAGCGTGGTTGTTGGGAACGCCGTAAATAGTTCCGTCTACCTCAGCTGCATCAAAGAAGCTGGGATAAATATAGGACTTGAGGATCTTGGATGTTCCGTTGATCTCTTCGTTAAGAGACTGAACATAGAAATTATCTGTGTAATATCTATAGTTATCATAGCCTCTGATAAGGAAGATATCCATCTGATTTTCTTCTACGTGAGGATATCCTGCGCCGCTGTCTACGATAAGATCGTAAGGATTCTTGATTGTATCGTCATCTTCTTCCTCTTCGGGAGGGAGAGTTTCACCGCGCTTAGCTGCTTCTCTCTCTGCTTTTCTTCTTTCAAGAGCCTTCTTTTCAGCTTCTTCAACGCGAGTGTTGATATCTTCAACCTGCTTCTTTACAACATCCTCATAATCAGCTGTGGGAATACCGTAGAGCTTGATAGCAGTGTCATACTCAGCCTGAGTGATTTTATTGATAGCTTCTTCAACAAGCTCAAGTGCTTCTTCTGTTGTGCCTTCCTGTGTGGGAACCCACAGTGTGAGTGTCATACCGGAACGGGTGAGACCATCGTTTTCTTCTTCGCCTGTTTCTTTGGGATCTTCGTCTTCTTCAAGGTTCGCACAGCCTGTAGCCATAACGCCTGTGAAGAGCAAAGCAACACAAAGCAGGAAACTTACAAGTCTTCTTTTCATTTTATCGGATCCTCCTCAAAAATTGTTCGATCATTAATTATGTGAAAACACACATATGCTTTATATATTTTACACTAAATATTAGTATATGTCAAGGTTTATTTAGCCTTTTCTGCCATAAGCCAAGCCTTATACAAGCAGTTCAAAACTGCCTTTTCTTAACCTATTGTTCACATTGATTGTGATAATCGCACATCAAACAAAAATCTTGTTTGTGCCTTTTTACTACTACAGGGTATTTTTGCACAAAACAAGCGTGCTTTTTTTAGAATATAATTTTTTATTGATCAGTCAAGAAAATCCTTAAGACGCTTGGATCTGCTGGGGTGACGGAGCTTTCTCAGCGCCTTTGCTTCGATCTGGCGGATACGTTCACGGGTGATATTGAACTCCTTACCAACTTCTTCAAGCGTGCGGGGACGTCCGTCGTCAAGACCGTAACGCAGTTTAAGAACGTGCTCTTCTCTGGGTGTGAGAGTGTGGAGAACCTCGCTGAGCTGCTCTCGGAGCATTGCAAAGGATGCAGCCTCCTGAGGAGCAGGAGAATCATCATCGGGAATGAAATCGCCAAGATGGCTATCTTCTTCCTCGCCGATGGGAGTTTCAAGAGAAACGGGATCCTGCGCGATCTTCATGATCTCGCGAACCTTATCTGCTGACATACCGATCTTTTCAGCAACCTCTTCTGCTGTTGCCTCGTGGCCAAGCTCCTGAAGAAGCTGACGCTGATAGCGGGAAACCTTATGAATGGTTTCAACCATATGAACGGGGATTCTGATTGTTCTTGCCTGATCGGCGATCGCTCTTGTAATAGCCTGTCTGATCCACCACGTTGCATATGTGGAGAACTTATAACCCTTTGTATAGTCAAACTTTTCAACCGCTTTCATAAGACCAAGGTTACCTTCCTGAATAAGATCAAGGAAGAACATACCCTTGCCCACATATCTTTTTGCTATACTTACAACAAGACGGAGGTTTGCTTCAATAAGCATTTTCTTTGCCTCTTCATCGCCATCTGCCATACGCTGAGCTATTTCAAGCTCTGCTTCTGTATCAAGCAGCGGAACCTTACCGATCTCTTTGAGATACATTCTTACGGGGTCATCAATGGCAAGACCTTCCTGCTGGAGCATTTTCTCCATATCCTTGGCGCTTTCCATCTGACCAAGCTCATTTTTCGTTTCCTCTTCGCTTGCAGCGCCGTCATAATTGATGATATCAATGCCGCTGTTTTCAAGCTGGTCATAAAGGCGCTCGATCTGCTCAATATCGTAATCAGCATATTCGATCGCTTCCATGATCTCGGAATTGGAAAGGGAACCCTTCTGCTTGCCCTTTTCAATAAGCTCTTTTACATCTACTGCTTTCTTTTCCTGTTCCATTCAAAAAACTCCTTATTATGTAAACTTACTTTTTTAACTGTTTTCGTTTGCTTTCGATAAAGTCGAAAGCGTCATCTCCGCCCTCGTCCTTTTTTTTCTGCCGCGCTGTTTCTTCCTTCAAAAACTGCGCCGCTTCGTCAAAGGCCGCGTCGGTATTAATATTCAGGCGCTCTCTGGCGTCCTTATATTCAACGGCTCTTGATATCTCGTCAGAAACGAACTCCTGCCCAAGCATACCAATATCAAAGCCGCCGTTTTTATAAGCAGTTGTTATAAATTCAAACAACCGCTTATTAAGCTTTGTATAAAAATCATCGGGTGAAAGCCTTTCTATCCCGCGCTTCACAAATTCGTTACGGCAAAGCATCATTCCCAGCACCTGCTTTTCCAGACGCGAGCATTTGATATTTTTTGCTTCATCCGGATTAACTCTGTCACCTATAGCGGAAGTGTTTCTGATAAGCTCTTCCCTTTTGGATTTCTTCTCAGCATATCTTTTTTTCCTCAGCGCACGATTTACATCTGCCTTAACGCTTTCCACAGGCATTCCCAGTGCTTCAGCCGCTTTTGCAATATACACTTCTCTTTCGATAACTGAAAAATACGATGCGATCTCATTTACAAGGGCATTTCCCGCTTTGATCTTCTGCTCCGGAATATTAAAATCGTATCTTTCCTTTATTCCGTCAATTTTAAAATCAAATTCGCTTCTGCCCTCTGAGAGCAGCATTCTGAACTTATCTGCTCCGTATTTACTGATATACTCATCAGGGTCTTTGGCGCCCTGCATTTTAAGCACCGTTGAATCAACTCCTGCTTCAGAGAGAAGTTTCAGTGCCTTCGAGGCTGCCTTTCTTCCCGCTTCGTCGCTGTCGTAAGATATAACGACCTTATCGGAATAACGTTTCATCAGCCTTGCCTGGTCAGGCGTTATTGCCGTGCCAAGCGTTGCAACCGCATTTTGAAAGCCTGCTGAATGGAGCGCAATAACGTCCATATATCCTTCGCAAAGAATAAGGTTTTCACTGCAGAAATTCCGAGCATAGTTGAGCGCAAAAAGGTTTCTGCTCTTTCTGAATGCAGGTGTATCTGCCGAGTTGAGATACTTGGGTTTGGAATCGTCAAGCACTCGACCGCCGAAAGCAATTACGTTTCCTGTTACGTCGATTATAGGAAACATCACTCTGTTTCTAAAACAGTCATATATATTTTTATCGTTTTTCTTGCTCACCTGGCAAAGATAGCCTTCAACCATTTCTTCTCTCGTGAAGCCGTTTTTGCGCAAATGATCACGCAGGGCATTGAAAGAATTGGGAGCATATCCAAGCCCAAATCGTTTGACTACCGCAGACGACAGTCCTCTCTTGCCAAGCAGATATTCTCTGCCCGGCGCGCCTATTTCCGGATCAAAAAGCATATCTCTGAAAAATCTTGCAGCGCATTTGTTCATTTCAAGAACTCTTTGGCGGCTCACTCCCTTAGGAGTGAATTTATCATCATCCGGCAGAGTTACGCCGCTGCGCTTTGCAAGAAAATCAAGCGCTCCTCTGTAATCAAGATTTTCAAGCTTCATTGTGAAGGTGATAACGTCGCCACCCTCGCCGCATCCGAAGCAATAATAATGACCGTCGCTTGGGAAAACCGTAAAGGACGGAGTTTTCTCGCTATGGAACGGGCAAAGGCCTTTAAGATTTGCGCCTGAACGACTGAGAGTTACGTAGCTTCCCACAACGTCTTCTATTCTGTTTCTGTATTTAAGATCTTCGATCACATTTGCAGGGATCATTGTATACTCCTTTCAGTCATAGTTTTTTCAGCCTTCTCCCCCCGGAGAAGGTACGGCGAAGCCGGGGATGAGGTGTTAATATTGATTTCAGCTCTCTTTACTAAGCAACTCAAAACTTTTGTTTACATCTCATCCAAATAGTGAAACGATGCCCCTCCTTCCATAAGGGAAGGCCGGGAATTATTCGTTTATCCCCTGCCACACGCCGGGAATAAACAGTTTCTTATAAATATCAATTGCATATCTGTCAGTCATACCCGAAATAAAGTCGCAAACGCATCTGCCGACAGACTCAAATTCCGTATTTCTGTAGTAGAGATCAGGCATTTCCTGGGGATGAAGAACATAATAATCGTAAAGCTCTGCAAGCATACTGCGAGCCTTAACTTCTTCGCCCTTTGCCACAGGATTTCTGTAAACAGCTTCAAAAAGGAAATTCCGAAGCTCGTCCATAGCCTGTCCAACCTCAGATGTCATTTTTATATCTTTTTTGCCCGTGCTTGCCTCAATAACGCTTGTTACCATTGAGTTGATGCGCTCACCGTGTCCTTTTCCCACAACGGAAAGGATATCCTTTGGTATATCGTCAATAGAAAGGATGCCTGCACGGATAGCATCGTCGATATCGTGATTTATATAAGCAATTCTATCGGCAAATTTGATTATTCGGCCTTCAAGCGTTGACGCCATACAATTTCCTGCGTGATTAAGAATTGCATCGCGCACTTCCCAAGTGAGATTAAGCCCTTTGCCGTTATTTTCAAGCTTTTCAACAATACGCACGCTCTGCTTATAGTGCGTAAAAGACGGATCAAACTTCTCCTGCATCACAAGCTCGCCTGCGTGACCAAAAGGAGTGTGACCGATATCGTGACCAAGGGCACCCGCTTCGCAAAGGTCTTCATTAAGAAGCAAAGCTCTGGCAATGATGCGCGCGATCTGAGTCACTTCAAGGGTGTGAGTCATTCTCGTTCTGTAATGCTCATCAACAGGAAACAAAAAGACCTGTGTTTTGTGCATAAGCCTGCGGAATGCTTTGGAATGAAGAATTCTGTCTCTATCGCGCTGAAATTCCGTTCTGTTTTTACAAGGAACGTGCGGATAGTCTCTTCCTCTTGTCTGCGATGTCAAAAAAGCATAGGGTGAAAGTGTTTTCTTTTCTCTTTCACAAAACAGCTCTGCAACGGTCACGGGTCAATACCTCCGGACGATATTAAAGTAAAATGTACAATATAATATACGCAAAAAATTGCTTTTTTTCTTTTTTCGACAGGTGACATTATTTTATTTTACATTTTGTTCATATTCATTTCTCCCCATTTTTGTTTTATTTTTTCATCAGCACTTTATTCGACCCATTATTGCAACCTGTTTGTGACATTTTTTTGAAAAGTTATGATATACAATACCCGTAGTACGATAAATTATTGTTTAACGCACAAGCCTTCCCCTTGAGGGGAAGGTACGGCAAAGCCGGGGATGAGGTGTCCAGGCTTAGTTTATGCAGAAATTTATAGTCGCGCCGAGGGAGATTTCGCTCTCTGCGGAGAGCGACCAAGGAGCTGTGCCCGCCGAGTTGGTTTCGCCAAC
>JAGAPL010000091.1 GCA_017623255.1 Clostridia bacterium | reverse complement strand
TTTATTCTATAAGGAGAAAGCTATGGAAAACACTAAGAAAGAAAAACGACTTCTCAAAAAAGCCTATAAAAAGGCTAAAAGAAAAGCCATACGTCCTTGGCGCTTCTTTAGCTGGCTGTTTTTGGTTTTGACGGGTGTTTTGGTTGCGGTATCAGTTGTCGTAGGAATGTTTGATAACACTATCGCACTTCTTGTTAAGGGTAACACCTTCTGGCAGCTTGAAAATGAAGATGCCAATGCTGTTTATTTTGAGGGGAAATTTGATTCTCAGGAGGAAAGACTTGAAGCAGGTCAGCGGCTTTGCTATCAGGTTGAAGCAGAAGGCGCAGCGCTTCTTCTCAATAACGGCGCACTTCCTCTTGCCTCCGGTGCAAAGGTTTCCACACTTTCAGTTAATTCTGTTGACCTTACCTACGGCGGTACAGGTTCAGGTAACGTAGACGCATCCAAGGCAGACAATCTTAAGGCTGCTCTTGAAAAATCCGGACTTACTGTAAATGAAACACTTTGGAACTGGTACTCAAGCGAAGAAGCTGCTGTTCTCATGGGTGAGCTTGGTGCTGCAGGTGCCGGTGAGAGTGCTGTTCTTGCAGGTCAGGCTCCTATTCTTGAGATAGACCACGAAAAATATCCCGAAGATGTTAAAAAGTCTGTTTCTGAATATTCCGATGCTCTTATTCTCACCTTCTCCCGTGTAGGCGGTGAGGGATACGACTGCTCATTCCCCGGTTACGAAGGCAATGAGAATGCGATCAATTATCTCGAGCTTAATGAAAACGAAAGAAAGCTTCTCGCTTATGCAGAAGAGGTTAAGGCAGCAACAGGCGCTAAGATCATCGTTCTTATCAACACATCCAACGCTCTTCAGGTTGACTTCCTCAACGATTACGATGTAGACGCTTGTATGTGGGTTGGCGGACTCGGTATCGCAGGTACAAATGCTGTAACTGATATTATCGCAGGTAAGGTTAACCCCTCCGGTAGTCTTGTTGATACTTACTGCTACGATAATTTCTCCAGCCCTGCTATGCAGAACTTCATCGCTCAGACTTACGTTGGATTCGATGCTGAGAATCCTCAGGTGCCCGCAAATGCTTCCACATATATGGTATATCAGGAAGGTATTTACGTAGGCTATAAATATTATGAAACTCGTTACGAAGACGTTGTAATGGGCAAGGCAAACGTAGGTAGCTTTGATTACGCTGCTCAGGTTGCGTTCCCCTTTGGTTACGGCCTTTCCTACACAAGCTTCAGCTATAAGGATATGGCAGTAAACTATAATGAGGAAACCGATCAGTATGATATCACTGTTACCGTACAGAACGACGGCGACGTTGCAGGTAAGGAAACAGTTCAGATCTATGCTCAGTCTCCTTATACCCAGTATGACGTTGATAATCAGATCGAAAAATCTGCTGTTCAGCTTATCGGATTTGGTAAGACAGACGTTATCGCAGCAGGTGAATCAGAAACAATCACTATCAACGTTGACAGACGTGATCTTGCTGCCTACGATGCAAAGGGCCACGGCACATATATCATTGAAGACGGTAACTACTTCTTCACAGCGGCTACTGATTCTCATAACGCAGTAAATAATATTCTTGCAGCTAAGGGCTATACTGTAGCTGACGGAATGGATGCTGAGGGTAACGCGGCTCTCGTTTACGGCTGGACAGAAGAAGAGCTGGATCTTAGCTATTCCACATCCCTTAACGGCACTAAGATCGAAAATCAGCTTCAGGATGCTGATCCCAATGTATACTTCGGTGAGAACACAGTTACTTTCCTTTCCAGAAATGACTGGGCAGGAACCTGGCCCACAGAAAGTGTTAAGCTGGATCTTATTGATTCTATGGTAACAGAGCTTACAGAAGGCAGATGGGCTACAATGGGCGAGGATTATTTTGAAGTTCCTGAGGAATGGAAGGATATGCCCGTTCTTGACGCAAAGAATGGCCTCACTCTCTACGATATGTTCGATATGGATGAGGATAAAGACGGCGTTAAGGCTGCTAATGACTACGATGATCCCGCATGGGCAAAGCTTCTTGAGAATGTTACTCTTGACGAACTCATTTCTATAGGTGACTGCTTCCACTGGAGACATTCTGTTCCTTCCGTTAACGCTCCCGGGTCCCGCGATGAAAACGGTCCTCAGGGTCTTACAGTTTCACTCTTCGGCGGCGGACTCGTTACTATGGAAGGCAAATCTGCAGAAGCTACAGCATTTACATCTGAGGACGTTATGGCGGCCACATTCAACCTCGATCTTATTTATCAGGTTGGTGAGATGATCGCAAACGACTGCCTTGATGCAAGCGTTTCCTGCCTCTACGGGCCCGGTGCTAACACACACAGAACACCCTACGGCGGACGTAACTTTGAATACTACTCCGAAGATGGATTCCTTGCAGGCGAAATGGCAGGCGTTGAAGTTGGAGCGCTCCTTGATAACGGCGTTGACGTTGTTCTTAAGCACTTCGCTCTTAACGACTGCGAGCAGGACCGTCTTGGTCAGGCTGCATGGCTCACAGAGCAGGCTGCACGTGAAATCTACCTTAAGGCATTCCAGAAGGCTCTTGAGGAAAACGGCGGCAGAGGCGGCGTTATGACATCCTACACACGTTGGGGTACAACATGGTCCGGTATGCATCAGAACCTTATGACAAACATTATGCGCGGCGAATGGGGCAACAACTCCATGCACATCACAGATAACATTCTCGTTTCCTACTGTAACGGAGCAGATGCTGTTCTTGCAGGCGGTGTAACATGCTTTGATGCTATGCTTCCTTATGCAGTTAACGCTCTTACAGCAGCAAAGGACGATCCGGTTATCGTAAATGCAATGGTTGAAGCAATGCACCACGATCTTTATACTATTATCAACTCTGCAGCTATGAACGGCGTTGGCGCAGAAACAACAGTTAAGGCTATAGCTCCCAAGCTTCTTTCTACAATAAGAACAGCCGCAGTAGTAGTAGCAGTTCTGTTTGTTGCATCCCTCGCTCTTTGGATCATTAAGTATCGTAAATTTGCGAAAAGCGAAGAATATAAAGCTTATAAAGAAGCAAAGAAAAATCGCGGAAATAAAATTGAAGCGTAATAGCTGATCAAAAGAAGCAGGCTTTCGCCTGCTTCTTTTTTATATAAGAGAGAGTGAGAAGATAAAAGAGAATTTAATAAACCAACGCCGTAGGGGAGTATGGTCATAAACAATACTTTAGCGCAGAAACAACGATTGATTTTATTGTTTCTATATGATACAATTAGACATAGAATAATGATTGGAGAAAGTTATGGCAAAAAAACTAGGATTTGGGCTTATGAGATTGCCCCATATTGAAGAAAACGGACAGTCACGAATTGATATGGATCTTGTGAAAAAAATGGTGGACAAATTCATTGAACGTGGCTTTACGTATTTTGACACAGCATGGATGTATTGCAACGGCAAGAGTGAGGAAGCAACCAAGGAGTTCCTTGTAGAGAGATATCCCCGTGATAAGTTCACTCTCACAACGAAATTGCCTTCTTATATGCTTAAAAACGAAGACGACCGCGATAAAATATTTAACGAACAGCTTCGCAGAACCGGCGCAGGCTTTTTCGATTATTATCTTTTGCACGACGTTAATTCCAATTCCATCAAAACCTTTGAAGAGCTTAATTGCTTTGATTGGATAGTTGAAAAGAAGAAACAGGGACTTGTAAAAACCATAGGCTTTTCTTTCCACGACGGCCCCGAGCTGCTTGACAGGATATTAACAGACTATCCTCAGATGGAGTTTGTTCAGCTTCAGATAAATTATCTGGATTGGGAAAATAAAGGTGTTCAGTCAAGAGCTTGCTATGAGGTGGCAAAAAAGCATAATAAACCCATTATCGTTATGGAACCTGTCAAGGGCGGTATGCTTGCAAACGTGCCCCAAGAGGTTGAAGCCATGTTTAAAGCATATGATAGTTCTTTGTCCGTTGCATCATGGGCGCTCAGATTTGCAGCCAGCCTTGAAAATGTTATGATGGTTCTCAGCGGAATGAGCGATATGGCTCAGCTTGAGGATAACACGGGATATATGGAGAATTTTGTGCCCCTCAGTGATAAAGAGATCGCAATGGCACACCGCGCTGCAGATATGATCAATGGCAATATTGAAATAGCTTGCACAGGTTGCTCTTATTGCACAGTGGATTGCCCCAAGAATATTCCCATACCCAAGTATTTTTCACTCTATAATACAGACCTTCAGGAAAGAGATGCGCGAAAGGGTGGTTGGACAACGCAGGAATGTTATTATGAAACATTCACATCCAGTTTTGGTAAAGCATCTGATTGCATCAAATGCGGCAAGTGCGAAAAAATGTGCCCTCAGCACCTTGAAATAAGAAAGCATCTTGAGAAGGTTGCAGCGCATTTTGAGGCTTAAGAATCGAATTTAAAGGACACCGAACAGGTGTCCTTTTTTGTCGTAAACGCGAAGATAGCGAATAAGCCAAGGAGATAATGATAAAGAAAGGGGAGCGGCAAAAAAGGAGGTCTTTCGACCTCTTTTTTATTTCAGATATTCGCTTGCATCGAACTCACTTGTAACGTAAACGAGGTCGAGAAAATCAACTATGTGTACAGCCAGTTTTTTGCTGTCGAGATAATAGAACTGCATTTCGCTGCCATCTTCTTCCTTGATGTTCTCACCTTTTCGAAGAGGCGGAATATGAGAATCCAGCTTTTTGCAGGTGGCATCAAATGCCTCTCTGTCAAATGTTTCGCTTATATTATAATCAAATTTGAAATCTGACATCGTATCTCCTTATTTCTTCGCCATTGCGATCTGCTCAGGTGTTATGGGCAACTCGTAAAAACGCTTGCCCACAGCGTTATGGATGGCATCTGCAATTGCAGACAGGGGAGTGTTGATAACAACCTCTCCGATGGACTTTGCTCCGAATGGACCAGCTTTTTCGTGGCTTGCTTCGAAGGCAATATGGATTTTGCCAATGTCCATTCTTGATGGTATCTTATACTGCATAAAGGAGTTTTCGTAAACCTTGCCTTTTTCGTTGTACGTGATATTTTCGGATAGCGCCATACCTATTCCCTGAAGGATACCGCCCTCGGCCTGCACTCTTGCAAGGTTGGGATTGATAGGTGTTCCGCAGTCAACGGCAGCGTAATAGTTGAGCACTTCAACTTCGCCTGTCAGAGTATCAACCTCTATTTCAGCCGCGCCAACCATAAAAGGCGGAGGTGAAAGAGGGGATGTATGAGTTTCGGTCACTTCAAGGGCAATTCTGTTTCCGCACATTGATGCTGTAACTACGTCCATAAGTGAAACAGAAGCGTTGTCGCCGTTGGTTTTATAAACTTCCTTACCGTTAAACTCAACCTCTGTGGTTGTGCAGCCAAGAAGCTTTGCGCCAAGCTTACAAATCTGAGCTCTCAGCTTAAGAGCGCAGGTTTCAACTGCTTTACCTGTCAGGTATGTAGTACTGGATGCATAAGAGCCTGAATCATAAGGAGATGCGTCGGTGTCTGCGCCGTGAACAGTGATATTTTCAAAGGGGCATTCAAGCACTTCTGCGGCAATCTGGGCAAGGATGGTATCGCATCCTGTTCCCATATCGGCAGCTCCTATAATGAGAGTGTAGAATCCGGTTTCGTCTGCCTTGATGGTTGCGCCGCCGACATCGCAATTGGAAATAGCGGAGCCCTGCATTGCCATACCCATTCCGATGCTGCGAATTTTGCCGTTTCCCATATCTCTTGCAGGATATTTATTATCCCAATCGCTCATCTCGCGAACTTTTGCAAGGCAGCGGTCCAGCGTGCAGCTTGTGTTTTCCTGTCCGTAGTATGCAGGCATAATATCGCCTTCGTGGATGATGTTCATCTCACGCAGGGTGATGGGATCCATATTCAGTTTTGATGCAAGCTCGTTTACGGCAGATTCAACGGCGAAAAGTCCCTGAGTTGCGCCGTATCCGCGATATGCGCCTGCCGACATAATATTTGTGTAAACAACGTCGCTTGTGAAACGGAAAGCTTCTGCTTTGCCGTAAAGTGGAATAGACTTGTGGCCTGAAAGTCCGACGGTTGTGGGGCCGTGTTCACCGTACGCGCCTGTGTTTGAGAGAGTGTAAAGGTCGATTCCTTTGATGATTCCTTCTTTGGTTGCGCCCAGCTTAACGTGCACTTCCATTTCGTGACGGGGAGTGGATGCTATCATACATTCGCGGCGGCTGAACACAATTTTTGAAGGCTTTTTTGTTTTCCAAGTGACGAAAGCAGGATAAATTTCAGAAACAGATGTCTGCTTTGCGCCAAATCCGCCTCCGATTCGGGGCTTGGAAACGCGAACCTGAGTTTTTGAGATTCCAAGAGCATTTGCAATGATTCTTCTGCAATGGAAAACTATCTGGGTGGAGCTGAGCACATTCAATCTGCCGTAAGCATCAATTGAGCAATATGTGGCAAAAGGTTCCATCATGGATTGCTGGCAGGCCTTTGTGTGATAAGTGTGCTCGATTATAACGTCACATTCAGAAAGAACTTTATCAATATCGCCTTCGCCGCATTCGTCATGAGCGCAGAGATTGCGCTTGTTATCTGCTCCAACGGGGCAGAGCGACTCCCAGTTTTCTTCAGGGTGAACGAGGGTTTCATTATCAAGAGCACTTCTGAAATCAAGAACGGGCTCATAAACCTCGTATTCAACTTTTATGAGAGAAAGCGCTTTGTCAACTGCTTTTTCGGTTTTTCCTGCAACGATAGCAACCGTATCTCCCACAAAGCGCACTCTGCGGTCGATTATAAGTCTGTCGTAGGGGCTGGGCTCGGGATAAGTCTGTCCTGCACAGGTGAAGCGTCTGCTGTTCTGGTCAACGTCTTCCCAAGTGTAGATGGCTTCAATGTCCGGAACTTTTTTTGCAATTGTCGTATTTATGTTTTTGACCCATGCGCTTGCATGTGGGCTGCGAAGCAGCTTGACAATAAGGGCATCTGATGGAGCAAGATCGTCTGTATAAACAGGCTGACCTGTAACCAACTGCATAGAATCCTTTTTGCGAACGGGTTTATTAACTATTTTTGTCATCTCTGCTTCCTCCATTCGATGAAATTGAGGATGGCTCTCATTTGTCCCTCGTATCCTGAGCATCGGCAAAGATTGCCTGCAAGAAATTCTTTGATTTCATTTTCATTGGGTTCGGGATTTTCTCTGAAGAGAGCAATTGCGTTCATAATAAGTCCGGGGTTGCAGAAGCCGCACTGTTCAGCCCCCTGATCTGCAAGGAAAGCGCCGAATTCTTCTGCTTCAGTCTGAAGGCCTTCAAGAGTTGTAACCTTTCGTCCGTCGGCTCTCATTGCAAGAACGGAGCATGAGAGGGCAGGCTTATCGTCAATGAAAACCGTGCAAAGTCCGCAGTTTGATGTGTCGCATCCGCGCTTAACGCTTTTGCAGCCCTCATTGCGAACAAAATCAAGAAGAACTGTATCAGGCGCAATATCGCGCTGGATTTTTTTGCCGTTAAGAGTTATTGTAACGATCATTTTTCAAGTCCTCCCATATCCATAAGAATTCGCTTTGCAAGCACCGAAACAAGATGGGAGCGATATTCTGCGCTTCCTCTCATATTTGAGCCTGTTTTTATATTTTCTTTTGCGAATGCGGCAAACTGTTCTGCATTTTCTTCGGTAATTTCGCCGTCAATAATATTTTCTGCGTCTGTCAAAAGAACAGCCTTACCGGGCCTTGCTCCGAATACCATTCTGACGCCGCTTTTTGTAAGCGCAGCGGAGCAGGCAAGCACGGGAAAGTCTGTTTTTGTTATTCTGACTGATTTATATGCGCATCTGATCTTTTCTTTTTTAACGATAATATTCACAAGAATATCGCGGTCATAAGGCATATTGATAAACTGGGCAAGTGGGATGATACCTCCTTTGTACAGCTGTACGTATGTATCAAGAGAGAGAAACAGGGTTATAACATCGGAAAAACCGTAGCGTCCGAAAACGCTGCCGCCTACAGTTGCAAGATTTCTGAACTGTACTCCAACTATGTGATGCAGGGCTTCTTTTGCTGCCCCGTCAGTATAAAGATCAAAACCTTTGTGAGTTTCAATGTCTCGCAAAGTTGTCATTGCGCCGATTATAAATTCATTGTCATTTTCTTCTATTTTGTCGAGACCCAGCCCTGAAATATCAATTGCAGTGTTGATATTGGCGGAGCTCATTTTTGTCCAGAGCATACCGCCGATTATTCGGTTTGTTCTTTTTTGATTAAGCTCGTAAGCTTCTTCAAGGCTTGAAGCTTTCTTATAATCTTTGATGGTAATCATAAAATACCTCGCAGTGTTTTACTTTCTTTTATTCATTATAACACATTTCACTTGAAAAACAAAGAGGAGTGTGGTAAAATGTCGATAGAAAAAAGTGCGGAGTGAAACGTACGAGAAAAAAGAGGAAAAAATGAAAAGAATTATTGCGTTATTGCTGTGCTTGTCAATGCTTTTCAGCCTGTGTGCTTGTGCAGGTGACAAGGACAATGGAAAAGATACAACTTCCGAAACGGAAGCTGAAACTGTTGATCTGTCAAAATATGAAACCAAGTATCCTTTGACAATAACAGACCATCTTGACCGTGAAGTTGTTATTGAAGCAAAACCCGAAAAGCTTGTTTCCGCTTATTATATTTCCACAAGCGTTGTTATCGCCCTTGGTCTCGAGAATAAGCTCGTAGGTATTGAAGCAAAGGCTGACACAAGAAATATCTATAAGCATGCAGCTCCCGATATAATTGAGCTTCCCAGCGTTGGAACAGCAAAGAACTTTGATGTTGAAGGCTGCGCAGCCCTTAACCCCGATCTCGTTATTATCCCCGTTAAGCTCAGCGGTGTTATTGAACAGCTTGAAGCTCTTGGCATAACGGTTCTTGCCGTTAATCCCGAAAGCTCTGAAGAGCTTATTCAGACTATTGCAATGATCTCAAAGGCTACAGATACGTTCTACAGAGGTTCAAGCGTTATCACAGAAATGACGAGAGCACTTGCAAAGCTTGGCGAGCGCATTTCCGACGTTGAAGAAAAGCCCACAGTTTATCTTGCATCCAACAGCGCGCTCCTTTCAACAGCAGGTGCTGCTATGTATCAGAACACACTTATTGAAAATGCAGGCTGCGTAAACGTTGCAAAGGATATCACTGATACATATTGGGCAGAGGTTTCCTATGAGCAGCTCCTCACATGGAATCCTGACTATATCGTTCTTGCATCCGACTCTGAATACACGGTTGAGTCTGTTCTGGTGGATGAAAATCTCGCAGCTCTCGATGCTGTAAAGAATAATAGAGTAATCAAGCTTCCCGGTGATATCGAATCCTGGGACAGCCCTGTTCCCGGAAGCTTTGTCGGTAGCTTGTGGCTCGCTTCACAGATTCATGCAAAAGAGTATTCCGTTGTTGAATGTAACAGCGTGATGGTTAAATTCTACAAAGAGTATTACGGATTTACTCCCGAACTGTTTGAATGAAAAAATATAGAAACTTAGTGCTTCTGTCGGCAATAATATTATTGCTGTTTTCAGTGGTGTGTGTTTCTCTTGCAGTTGGCAAATTTCCTATAACCGTAGAAGGCCTCATTTTAGGAAATGAAATGATGGGGAGAGTGTTTCTCACGTTGCGTCTTCCCAGAACTATGGTTGCGGTCATTGGCGGCTTTGCGCTTGGCATTGCAGGCAGCGTTTTTCAAACTGTTTTTCACAATCCTTTGGCGGCGCCCGATATGATCGGTGTTTCCTCGGGTGCTTCTGCAGGCGCAGCTTTTGCCATATTGTTTGCCTCAGGAACTGTATTTTCTGTAGGGCTGGCCTCCTTTATAGGAGGCCTTGCTGCTGTAATAGTGACGTTGCTTTTGTCGGGCGCGGTGAAAAACGGCGGAAAAGCTTCCATCGTGCTTGCAGGTATTGCGGTGCACTCACTTTGCCAAACGGTTTTGATGTTTCTGAAAACGGCGGCTGATCCCGAGAGAGAACTTGCATCTATTGAATATTGGATAATGGGAGCCTTAAACGGTGTGTCGCTTAAAAATTCATATGTGAATATGATAATATGCGTTGTTTCAGTTTTGCCCATCTTCCTTCTCAGCCGACAGATAATAATGCTTTCCAATAGTGAGGACGAAGCCAAAATGCTCGGTGTGCCCGTAAATAAGATGCGTTTTGTAGTTCTCATATTTGCAACCCTTGCCGTAACCTCAACCGTCAGCGTAACGGGTATTATCAGCTTTGTTGGTCTTCTTGCTCCTCATGCGGCGGCTCTTATGACAAAGAAGGTGGATTCGTTCACTTTGCTTCTTAGCGGATTGTGCGGCAGCATATTATTGACGGTTGCCGATGTTTTTTCCAGAAGCCTTGCGTCAAGTGAGCTTCCCGTCAGCATTTTCACATCGCTTATAGGTGCGCCGTTCCTTGTATGGCTGCTTTGGCGTGAAAGGAGAAGAGCATGAGCTTTTTTGAGTGTAGAAATCTGAAGTATTCATACGGAAAAAAAGAAGTTCTCGGCGGAGTGACCTTCTCAGCTGAAGCTGGCGAGCTTGTTGGAATAATCGGTGCAAACGGTAGTGGAAAAACAACCCTTATGAAATCAATTTGCTCTCTTATCAAGGGTGATGGCCGGGTGATGCTTTGCGGCGAAAATCTTGCTGACAAAAGTGACAGAGAAATTGCCAAGGCTATATCTTATATCCCTCAGCGAAGCGGAATTGACGTTTCCATCTCCGTTCTTGATGCAACCCTCATGGGCTTTAATGCGGAAATGAGCCTTTTGTCAAGATATACTGATTCTCAAAGAGAGCGAGCAAAGGCGGCTTTGGCTGAAGTTGGCATAGGCCATCTTTCAAGCAGAGACTATCAGAGCCTCAGCGAAGGAGAAAAACAGCTTTGCATAATAGCAAGATCATTTGTTTCGCATAAAAAAATGCTTCTTATGGATGAGCCGGAAAGCTCTCTTGATTTCAGAAACAGAAACTATGTTATAGGCCTTATAAAGAATAAGCTGAAGGAAAACGGTAACGTAGCAATAGTATGTTTGCATGAGCCGTCCGTTGCGCTTCGGTATTGCGACAGGCTTGTGCTTATAAATAAAGGAAAATGCATTGCTCAGCTGAAACCCTTTGAGGATAAGATTGAGTATATGGAAGAAAAATTAAAACAGATATACGGAAATATCACTCTTGCAAAAGTAAATGGCGGGGTAGTGATGTTGCCTGATGATTGATATGAACGAAATAAATATAAACAGCATTTTTGCCGCTTTTAAGAGAAGCGGCAAAAAGCATATATTGATAACTGGCAAAAAAGGCTCGGGGAAAACCACGTTGGCTCGCGCTTTGTCAGGCGCTGATCCTGCAGGATTTGAAAGTAATGCCGTGCCGCACAAAGAGGTGGTTCTTTGCAATCGGCTTACGGGTGAAAAGGGAATCATAGGGATTTATTCAAAAGATCTTGGCAGAATGGCGCCTCAAATCAGTGGATTTGAGGTTGGAATAAAAGCCATAAAAGATGCTATAGACTACGATGGGAGCGTTCTTCTTGATGAGATCGGATATCTTGAAAATGGAGCTTGGGATTTTCAGAGAGCAATATCCTGCCTGATGGATGAAAGAAGCGTTGTGCTGACTGTCCGTAAAGAAAAAACTGATTTTATCAAAAGGCTTCTGCGTCGTGAAGACGTATTCGTATTGGATGTGGATGTCCTTGGCGGTGATATTGGTTGCGTGATAATGGCATCGGGCTATAGCCGTCGGTTCGGTAGCAACAAGCTGCTTTGTAATTTTGGTGACAAGAAGCTCATAGAGAGAGCGTTTATGGCAACTGACGGTGTTTTCTCTCGCAGAGTGGTCGTAACAAGATATAAAGAAATAGCGGATATCTGCCGAAGGGAAGGGGTAGAGTGCGTTTTGCATGATTTGCCTGACAGAAGCGATACCATAAGACTTGGCGTAAGAGAAATGGAAGGCGTCAAGGGTTGTATGTTCTGCCCATCGGACCAGCCCCTTCTCAGTAGAAGTTCGGTTCTTGGCCTCGCGGATAGCTTTTTGCTGCAAAACCAAAAAATATGGCGCCTTGGTCACAGAGGTGAAGTCGGAATGCCTGTTATATTCCCTGAAAAGCTGTATTCAGAGCTTTGCGAATTGAATGAAGGCGGAGGTTCGGCGGTCATAAAAAAGCATCCTGATATGGTGTGCTTTTATGAAGCGTATAAAAAAGAAGAGCTTATTGATGCTGATACTCCCGAAGAACTTGAAAAAATGCAGAAACAATATATGTAATTTTTTAGTTTCTTCTTGTAATGAACAAAAAGGTTTGTTATAATGAAATGTAATGCAAAAAACGAAAGGCGGAATTTATATGTCAGAAAAGAAAATTCCCGATTTAGTGATATTTGATATGGACGGAGTCCTTGTCAATTCAGAAGGCGCGTTCAGACGCGCTTGCTCAGAAGCTCTTGAAAAATGGAATGTTAAAGCAGAGTATGATGAGTTTCAGCCTTTCACAGGTATGGGCGATGAAAAGTATATAGGCGGCGTGTCCGAATCTCACGGCGTTCCTTACGTCAGAGAGATGACAGACGTTTCCTATAAGCTTTATGATGAATACGCCCCCACTCTTCTCAAAGTCTTTGATTGGAGCAAGAAGATCCTTCTCAAACTTCACAGCGAGGGAGTGAAGATAGCAGTTGCTTCCTCAGCCGGAGCGTATAAGGTGGATATCAATATCAGATGCATTGGCGTTGAAAAAGATATTTTTTCAGCTATTATAACGGGCAGCGATGTTGAAAAGAAAAAGCCTGCTCCCGATATTTTTCTTGCGGCAGCAAAGGCTGCAGGGGAAGATCCTGAAAACTGCCTTGTAATTGAGGATGCGATTTCAGGCATACAGGCGGCAAAGGCGGCAGGTATGAGAGTTGCAACTGTCAACACTTCATTCACTTCAGAAGAGCTTGGTGAAGCAGGCAGCGACTACGTAACCGACGATCTGATGACAGTTTGCGAAAAGTTTTTTGAATTCTGATATATAAAGAAAGGTTTATAAAAATATGGTAGCTTTTGAAAGAAACGATAAGCGCACACATTATTGCGCTGAGCTTAGAAAAGAAAATATAGGCGAGAGAGTTTGCGTTCTCGGTTGGTGCCAGCGTCAGAGAGACCTTGGCAGTCTTATCTTCATTGACCTTCGCGACAGAACGGGTATCGTTCAGCTTGCTTTTGACGATAACACAGACCGCGCTATTTTTGATGATGCATTCGGTGTTCGCAGTGAGTACGTTCTTTGCGCAAAGGGCGTTGTTCGCGCACGCGGAGAGGGCGCCGTAAACACAAACCTTCCCACAGGCGAAGTTGAAGTTGCAGTTGACGAGTTCAAGATCCTTTCCACAGCTCAGACTCCTCCTTTCCCCATCGTTGAAAACAGCACGACAAACAGCGAAACAAGACTGACCTACCGTTATCTTGACCTTCGCCGTCCCGATATGCAGAGAAATATCTTTGCAAGAAGCGAGATCACAAACATTGCAAGAAACTATTTCCGCGATAACGGATTTATCGATATTGAAACTCCCGTTCTTATCGCGCCCACTCCCGAAGGCGCAAGAGACTATCTGGTTCCCTCAAGAGTTCATAACGGATGCTTCTACGCGCTTCCTCAGTCTCCCCAGCTTTATAAGCAGATGCTCATGTATTCCGGTTTTGACCGTTATATCCAGATCGCGCGCTGCTTCAGAGACGAGGACCTCCGCGCTGACCGTCAGCCTGAGTTCACTCAGATCGACCTTGAAATGTCCTTTGCTGATGAAGAGGATATCATCGCTGTAAACGAAGGCTTCATCAAGGCTGTATTCGACCAGTTTATGAAGCAGGATGTTCAGATTCCTTTCCCCAGAATGACATATGCAGAGGCTATGGATCGCTTTGGCTCCGATAAGCCCGACACTCGTTTTGGTATGGAGCTTTGCGATATCAGTGACGTTGTTGCAAACTGCGGCTTCGGCGTGTTCGCAGGTTGTGTTGCTGAAGGCGGCACAGTAAGAGGTATTACAGTTCCCGGCGGAGCAGCTATGGCTCGTAAGGAAATAGATTCTCTTGTTGAGTTCGTTAAGACATACGGAGCAAAAGGACTGGCTTGGTATAAGAACACAGCAGGTGCTCCCACATCCTCCTTTGCTAAGTTCCTCACAGAAGATGAAACAAAGGCTATTCTTGATAAGATGAACGTAGCTGAAGGCGACCTTGCACTTATCGTTGCATCCAAACCCAAAGTTGTATTTGACTCTCTCGGTGCTCTCCGTTGCGAGATCGCAAAGCGCCGCGATATGATCGACAAGTCCAAGTTCAATTTCCTTTGGGTAACAGAGTTCCCCCTCTTCGAGTATGATGAGGAAGACGGACGTTACTATTCCAAGCACCACCCCTTCACAATGCCTATGGAAGAGGATATGGATAAGATCGTAACTGATCCCGGAGCAGTTCGTTCCAGAGCGTATGATATCGTTCTCAACGGTACAGAGCTTGGCGGCGGTTCTATCAGAATCCACACAACAGAGCGCCAGAAGCAGATGTTCGCTGCCCTTGGAATTTCCGAGGCGGAAGCTGAGGCTAAGTTCGGATTCCTGCTTGAAGCTTTCAAGTACGGTGTTCCTCCTCACGGCGGCCTTGCCTTTGGCCTTGACCGACTTGTAACTCTTCTTCTCGGCCTTGAGGATATCCGCGAGGTTATTGCATTCCCCAAGGTTCAGAACGCAAGCGAGCTTCTTTCTAAGTGTCCCACTCCTGCTGATCCCAAGGCTCTCAGTGAGCTTGGTATAGCAGTTGTAGCTGAAAAAGAGTAAGTTTTGATATAAAAGTCAAAAGCCTAAAATGAACACAAAATAAGCAGCCGCCTTTTTAAGGCGGCTGCTTTTGCTATGAAGACATGCAAAAAGCATTATTACCAAAAAAGCAAAAAACGATTTGTTGAAAGTGACGAAATACAAAAAACGAGTCAAAAATTTGTGGCAATTTTTACGAAAAAAATTTGATGATATGTTGAAATTAAAATGCTGTTGTGATATACTTTACTCAGAAGAGTGTCGGTTTGGCTTAGCCGTCACTACTCAAAATTATAATGGAGGATACATTATGAGAAAACTTTTATCACTTGTTCTCGTTGCGACAATGCTTCTTTCAATGGTAGCTGCTATTCCTATGAATGCAAGCGCAGCAGGCGAGACCAAGGTGAGCACAGAAGCTGAAGCTTATTACTTCGGCGGTACCCTTATGTTCAATGAACTTGCGGGTACAGGCTCAACTAAGAACCCTTATACTTACTATGGTGAAGAACTCATTAAGGAAGGCGATGCTTCCAAGGGTACACTCACTATTGACGGTGTTATCGATGAGGGTGAATGGGGTAACCCCAGCTTTGTAGTTAGCAGTGACTATGCTGCAAACAACGGTGGTTTCACATCAAAAGCAAACGGTGTTTTTGAAGAACCCTCTGCAGAAAACAGCTATTTCTACTATGATAAGAATAGCTATAAGTACGCTAACCAGTACGTAAAGACACCTATCGAAGAAGGCATGTCCTACACAGTATATCTTATGTGGGACGAAGAGTTCCTTTATGTAGCAGCTGACGTATATGACATCACAGGTCATATGAACTCTGCTACTAACAACACTATCTGGAACGGCGACGCATTCCAGTTCAGAGTTGATAAGGACGGCCCTTACACAAGAGCAGACGGATACAATGCTGACGGCGGAAAAGACGAAGATGGCAACCATATAACAATTCAGCCCTGGAAGTCATCTGTTTACAGAGGCGGCGTTGAGTTCACAAGTGAAGTTCCCAACTTCGTAGTTTGCTATACAAGCGGTAACGACGGTACAACTCTTATTCGTGACAACGCTAACAGATACTATCCTCACGAAGTTCAGGTTGACGACCCTGATTCCGATGTAGAAACAGACACAATTCCCGAAACACAGTATTGTGATATCGACATCTCTTATGCAGTAACATTTGAAGATGTTTGCGAAACATACGATGATTATCTTGCATCCAACTTTGGCGGACAGTCTACAGCAGTAGCTGAATGGGGACCTGCATATGCAGTTGCATATCCTCAGAAGCAGTCCGGCACAAAGTTCATCACACAGTATGAGATCGCTGTTCCCTGGGCATATATTGACGATGCTGAAGATTTCCTTGCTGAAGCAGGCGATGAGTTCGGTTTCGCAACAATGCTTCTCGACCGTCAGAACAGCTTGGCAACAAGCTTCGGTTCTTTCCTCGAATGGGGTAACGGTGTAAACAATCACCGTGCATACCATGACCATCTCACATGTAACGGTTCCAACTCTCTCGTGCTTTCTGCAACAGATTATAACGCTCGCGCAGACTATCATGAGCATACATTTGCTGAAGCTGACTGCACAAAGCCTGAAACATGTACAGTATGCGGCTATCAGAGAGGCTTTAAGACAGGTCATGACTATGAGCTTACAGGTTATAGACTTCCCACAGAAAGTGAAACAGGTTATGCAAATGCAGTTTGCACAAACTGTGGTGATACAGTAGAGCAGACACTTGCAGCTGCTTCCACAGAAGTTTACAAGTGGTTTGACAGAAACGACACATGGGCAAACCTCGGCGGCGAGGTTGACCTTGCAAGCCGTCTCAGCAGCGCGTTCACAGCAGGCTGGACACAGATCGAGTGGACATATGCAACAGCTGAAGGCGCAACAGAGCCCTCATGGACTCCTAAGACAGGCGCACCCGTTTATAATGTTGACGGTGATAACGCAGGCACAGCTAAGAATATGCTTTGGCTCAAGGGTCAGACAAGACCTGAAGTTGTTTCCAACGAGCAGGTAGAAGTTTCCGGTATCGTTAATCCCTACGACTTCGCAGTTCTCGACCTTACATGTATGTCTGAAACAGGTACATACTTCCACCTTTACGATTTCAGGGGTAAGAACTCTGCAGTTTCTGTAGACGTTAATATCTGGCATCGTCTCTCTCAGCTTGAGAAGGAAATGGAAGGCGAAACAGGTTATCATGACACAATGGTATTCTGGTTCGGTCCTACACTTATCGAATATGCAGCAGGTCTCTTTATTGTAGAAGACAGAGATGAAAACGATGTAGTAACAGATACAAAGTACTTTTTCGCTATCGGTCCTTCCGGTATGAACGGCACAGGGCTTACAATTGAAGCGTTCAAAGAAACAGCTCTTGCATATAAGGAAGTTGATCCTTCTGTGATCGGCATCGGCAATGACGAATGGCATAACATGACATTCTACATGAACTACGATGCTAACGTAGCTCTCCTCTTCTGGGATGGCGAGCTTGCAGTTGGTGAATATGACTACCACTTTGCACGCACAGATTCCACAGCAGATCCTATTTTCCGCGTATTCAACCTTGAAATGTGTCTCACAGACCTTTACGCCGGTGAAGCAGGTCTCGCATATAAGCATGCGAACATTTCCGGTGATCTGACACCTGATACAGATCCTATCGAAACAGATCCTAT
>JAGAPL010000090.1 GCA_017623255.1 Clostridia bacterium | reverse complement strand
ATCCAAGTCTTCGGACTTGGATTTTTTTATCCATTGCGAAAGCAATGGCATATCATCAACAATGGCTTTGCCATTGTTGTATCTCATCAGTCCGTCAGGACTGTATATCATCACGCTTTAGCGTGTATAAGAAATGCTTTCGCAATGATGATATACAAGACTTCGTCTTGATGATATGCAATTCCCACAGGAATTGATGATATACAATGCTTCGCATTGATTTTGCTACAAAGCAAAGTTTTTTAGCTAAATATAAACCTTGCGTATCGCCGGCAGGCGTGCTATAATAAGCCATCAAGATAATTTTTCTTACGGAGGAAATATTTTGAACTATCAACTGACAGAAAAAAAGGACATCCGCCGCCTTGTTATCCTTTTCACTTTGACATATATGGTCAGCTACATAACAAGAATAAATTTCGGCGCAATAGTTTCTGAAATAGAACAAAGCACGGGTATCCTGCGCAGCGCGCTATCAATGGCGCTGACCGGTAGCTTTATCACATATGGAACAGGACAGATCGTCAGCGGCATTTTAGGCGACAGGGTTTCGCCCAAAAAGCTTGTTTCAATAGGACTTATAATCACCTGCGCAATGAACGTCTTTATTCCCCTTTGTTCTTCCCCTTATCTGATGCTCATAGTTTGGTGCATCAACGGATTTGCTCAAAGCTTTATGTGGCCCCCCATTGTTCGCCTTATGACAGCTTTGCTCTCCTCTGAAGACTACAAAGAGGTTACCACCAAGGTGCTCTACGGAAGCTCACTCGGCACAATTGCAGTTTATCTCATTTCTCCCCTGCTCATTTCCCTTGCAGGTTGGAAAGCCGTTTTCTTTTTCTCAGCTGCAAGCGCTGTTATAATGCTCGCTTTCTGGCACAGATATTCCTATGAAATCCCTTGCGAAAGAACATCTGCAAAGAAATCCGAAAAAAGCGGCAACAACAAGATGCTTTTCACCCCCGTTATGCTTTGCATTATGGCGGCAATCATCCTTCAGGGAATGCTTCGCGATGGGGTTACCACCTGGATGCCCACGTATATTTCCGACGTATATGATCTGAGCAATATAATCTCAATCTTAACCGGAGTTATCCTCCCTATATTCAGCATACTTTGCATTAAAATAACTTCAAAACTGTATATGAAGCTTTTCTCCAACCCTGTTTGGTGCGGATGTATAGTTTTCGGAGTTGGAGCAGTTTCTGCTATTGGTATCTACTTCCTTTCAGGCAGATTCGTTGCTTTTTCAGTTCTGTTTTCTGCACTGCTCACGGGATGTATGCACGGCGTAAACTACCTGCTTGTTTGTATGATCCCCGCGTATTTCAAAAAATACGGCAACGTATCCACTGCATCGGGCGTTATAAACTCCTGCACATATATCGGCAGTGCTATCTCAACCTACGGAATAGCTCTCATATCTGAGCGACTTGGCTGGAGCTTTACTATTATGACTTGGATCATAATAGGTGTTCTCGGAACTACTCTTTGCCTTTTCAGCTTTAAAGGTTGGGAGAAGAAATACCAGTGAAATGTTACTAAAAACCTTACCTTATGGAAGGCAGATAAAAAAGCACCCTTTCGGGTGCTTTTTCTTATTTGATTACGCAAAAGGATTTTCCTTGGGATAAGGCAAAGATTTAGGCTGATTATAGCTGATATCAGCAATTCCAAGATACTTGAACACCTCGAAGATCTGCTTTCCGTAGTGACCGAAAGCAACAGCACCGTGGTGTGGATAGCCCTTTTCGATGAGAACGTGACGATAGAAACGATCCATTTCGGGAATAGCAAACGTGCCGATAGAACCGAAGCTTTCGCAATCAACGTCAAGAACTGCGCCCTGCGCTATGTATGCTTTAAGGCTTGTGTCAGCGTCAGACTGGAGACGGAAGAATGTGATATCTCCGGGCTTGATGTTGCCTTCCATTGTACCTCTTGTGATATCGGGCTCAGGAAGCTCAGGCTCAAGATCGCGCTTCATAATAAGCTGATATCCCATATGAGGATCCTTTAAGAGACATGTGCTTGTGTTTCCGCAATGGAAGCCCATAAATGTTTCTGTGAGGCGAGCATTGTACTTGCCCTTGATAGCCTTTTCAAAGATTGAAGAAGGAACTGTGTTGTTAATATCAAGCAGAGTTGTAGGCTGACCTGAAATGCAAACGCCGATATACTCGGAAAGCGCGCCGTAGATATCAACCTCGCAGGAAACGGGAATACCCATTGCGCTGAGGCGGCTGTTTACATAGCAAGGAACAAACTTGAACTCTGTCTGGAATGCGGGCCAGCACTTGTTTGCAAATGCAACATAGTCTCTTGCGCCCTTGTGCTCTGCTGCCCAGTCAAGCAATGTGAGCTCATACTGTGCAAGACGGGGAAGAATACCTGCATATTTGTTATCAGTGGGAAGCTCTGCTGCCATTTCTGCAACCTTTGCAGGAATTCTCTCATCGCCTGCGTGCTTGTTATATGCAACGAGAAGGTCCAATTCAGAGTTTTCTTCAACTGCAACACCAAGGTCGTAAAGTGCCTTGATAGGACCGTTACAAGCAAGGAAGTCGTCAGGTCGGGGACCGAAGGTAATAAGCTTAAGTCCCTTGAGACCGAGGATAGTGCGAGCGATAGGCTCAAATTCGCGAACCTTTTCAGCCAGCTCTGCAGCTGTGCCAACAGGATATTCGGGAATATATGCAGCCTTGCCGCGAAGTCTCAGGTTATAGGAACAGTTGAGCATACCGCAATATGCGTCGCCGCGGCCGTCGTGAAGGTCGCCGTCGCCTTCAGCTGCTGCAACGTACATAATGGGGCCATCAAACCACTCTGCAATAAGTGTTTCGGGAGTTTCGGGACCGAAGTTGCCAAGGAAAACCACAAGCGCGTTTACGCCTGCAGCCTTTACATCTTCAACCGCTGCTTTTGCGTGAAGCTCGTTTTCAACTGTGATCTTAGATTCATAAATTCCCTCTCCGTAAGAAGCAACAAGCGCTGCTCTTCTTCTTTCAGAAAGTGCTGCGGGGAAACAGGAACGGGAAACGGCTATAACACCGAGTTTCACCTGGGGAATGTTTGTGATCATTTCATCTATCTCCTTTTAATTATTTTCATATTTGCCTTCGCCTTTCAACGAGGTTGAAGGGAGAAGGGGGACCGCTTGCGGTGGATGAGGGTTCCATCCACAACAAACAATCACTTTATTAAATCAGCGGCAGTAATACCTAAATTTTTCATAATATCACTACATACCGCATTGAAATTATAATTTACACTTTTATTTGAATATCTTAAAACCCTAATTCCCTTATCGAAAAGTTTTTTATCTCTTTCCAGATCGGACTCTTTGTTTTCAGGCATAGAATGCTGCCTTCCGTCTATCTCAATGACAATTTTTGCGCTTGCAATGTAAAAATCAACAATGTAATCTCCTATCATCATTTGTCTTTTTACATTGAACGGGAGCTTTTTCAGAAAATCATACCAAAGATGCTTTTCTTCTCGGGTCATATTTTTTCTAAGCGTTTGAGATATTGGCTTCAGTATGTCACTGCGTTCATTTTTCATAGTTATCATTCTAAGTTTCACGGACCACTTTTTGAAATGATGTCAAAATCCTATATTAAATCACCCTCATCCACCGCAAGCGGTCCCCCTTCTCCCTTCGGCTATGCCGAAAGGCGAAGGCTTATTTAAGATCCTTAAATAGCTGCTTCATTGCAGGATAGATCTTTCTATACTGCTGATAGCGCTCCTCATAAAGCTTTGTGAGTTCAGGCTCGGGCTCAATTGTGGAAACTGTGGAAACGAGAGCTTCTGCGGCACTTCTCACGTCAGGATATACGCCGCAAGCTACCATTGCAAGAATTGCTCCGCCATAGCCGGGGCCTTCTTCTGTTTTGATTATGTCAAGGGAAATACCGAGAACGTTTGCAAATATCTTTTTCCAAAGGGGAGATTTGCTTCCGCCTCCGCATATATTACTGCGGTTTATCTCAATGCCAAGAGATTTTGCAACCTCAAAGGAATCGCGGATAGCAAATGCAACACCTTCAAGCATTGCCTGAGTCATCTGCACTCTCGTTGTGTCCATTGACATACCAACGAAAGTTGCTCTTGCATCCGTATCGTTTATGGGGCTTCTCTCGCCCATAAGGTAGGGCAGGAAAAACACCTTGTTTTTGCCGAGCATATCATCGGTTATTTTTGTTTCTTCGCCCTTATAGTCCTTTGTGCCGATTATCTCATCCTGCCACCACTTATTGCAGGACGCCGCGCTGAGCATACAACCCATAAGGTGATAATATCCGTCAGCGTGAGCAAAGGAATGAAGCCCGTTTGTTGAGTCCACACCGAAATTATCGGAAGAAATAAACACTGTGCCCGAGGTGCCAAGGGAAATATTGCACTTACCCTCACCAACCGTGCCTGTGCCAACTGCCGCCGCCGCATTATCGCCTGCGCCTGCGCAAACAGTTACATCCCCTACAAAGCCAAACTTTTCTGCAATATCGGCTTTGACCTGTCCAACCTTATCGTAGCTTTCATAAAGAGCCGGCATCTGTTCTTCTGTAACACCGCAAAGGCTGAGCATTTCAGAAGACCAGCATTTATTTTTAACATCCAAAAGCAGCATACCCGAAGCATCGGAATAGTCACAACAATGAACACCTGTAAGTTTATAAACGATATAGTCCTTCGGGAGCATTATTTTTTTGATGCGAGCAAATATTTCGGGCTCATTCTTCTGAACCCAAAGGATCTTAGGCGCTGTGAAGCCTGCAAAAGCGATGTTTGCAGTTCTCTCACTGAGAACACTGCGTCCGATCTCCTCGTTGAGATAGTCCACCTCAGCGGCTGTTCTGCCATCGTTCCATAAAATTGCAGGACGAAGGACCTGATCGTTTTCATCAAGAATAACAAGGCCGTGCATCTGTCCGCCTGCACCGATGCCCTTCACTTCCTTGGCCTCAAATCCTTCAAGCAATTCAGGAATACCTTCAAGGCAAGCGTTCCACCAATGAGACGGATCCTGCTCGCTCCAGCCGGGATTAGGGAACATAAGCGGATATTCGCGAGAAACTGTTTTAAGAACTGCGCCCGTTTCGTCAGTCAAAAGAAACTTACACGCGCTTGTTCCAAGGTCAATTCCAATAAAAAGCATATAAAAATCTCCCTTATATTAGATAATTAT
>JAGAPL010000089.1 GCA_017623255.1 Clostridia bacterium | reverse complement strand
TACATAAATTCTGTCCTGTTTATTAATGATAACAAATACAGAGAAGGCATAGATAACCTTTTAAAAGTCTTGAATTGTTCACCAAACTTTTTTCTGCAATACTTCACTATTGAGAAATTAGAGCTTTGTTATAAAGAATTAGGTGATTATAAAAAAGCATATGAGTATGCAAAATCAAGACTCGATCTTCTTGATAAATTTAATGATTAAACGCCATAAAATATTATGGCGTTTTTTTGTTTTAGTCAGCCATTTAATGCAAAAAAGACTTGAAATATATATCAAAAAATAGTATAATTATTTAAAATGGGTTAAAGTTTTAGTATTTTATCCATATTTACGAAAAACGTAAAATTTAATATTGACGGAGGTCAGTAAATGGACAAGAAAAATTTTGACACACTGCTGGCAACATTAAAAGAAACCGGTGTCAAAACAGTGTCTGCTCTTCGCAAACTCCTCGCAGAAACAGAAGCAAATGCAGCTGCTCCTGCTGAATGTCTTACTGCAAGAGGTAGAATTGAAGCACTGTTTGATGAGGGAACTTTTATGGAAAGCGGTGCTTATGTTCGTCGTGTTAAGAGTGAGCTCGATTCCGGTAGTAACGATTCTTTTGAAGGCGTTATTTGTGGATGGGGTTCAGTTTCCGGCAGACTTGTTTATGCATTTAGCCAGGATTACTCTCGCACAAAAGGCGCATTGAGTGAAGCACAGGCAAAGAAAATCAAGGAAATCTACCGCCTTGCTATTCAAAACGGTGCACCCATAGTTGGTATTTTTGATTCTGCAGGTGCCCTTCTCCCTGAAGGTGTTCGCGCGCTCGCTGGCTACGGAGCAATTATGAATTGCGTGGCAGAAGCATCCGGCGTCATTCCTCAGATTGCCGTTATCCCCGGTGTTTGTGCCGGAAGTGCTGCTGTTGTAGCAGGAATGTTTGATTTCGTTATCATATCTGAGAAGAATGGCAACGTTAGTTTCAATGCCCCCTTTGTTATGAATGCTCCTGAGGCAGGAAAAGCAGATTTCGTTTCAAAGAGCGGACTTGCTGCTATTACTGCTGTTAATGATGGTGATTGCATCTTAAAAACACAGAAACTGCTTTCATACCTTCCTATGAATAACGCTGAAGGCACTGTTATGGAAGTATCAAATGATGATGTGAATCGCCTTGTAGACATTTCTGAATATGAAACAACTAAGGACGTTTCCGATCTCATAAAGTCGTTTGCTGACAATTCTACATTCCTTGAACTTTATGCATCTTATGCAAAAGAACTTGCGTGCGGACTGGTCTCAGTTGGTGGTATGGTGGCAGGTATCGTTGGAAACCGAAAGAGTGTAAACGGCGGTATTCTTACAGCTGCAGCTGCCAGAAAAGCTGCTAGAATGATTTCATTCTGTGATAGCTTCAATATTCCTGTAGTTACGATTCTTGACAGCGAAGGACCTGATGTTTCCATTGAGGCAGAAGCATCTCCTTATGCAGCAGAACTCGCTAAGCTAGCTTATGCTTATGCAGGGGCTAAAACTCCTATGATAACAGTTATCGCGGGAGAAGCTTACGGTGCAGTGTTCTCTCTTATGGGTTCAAAATCACTTGGTTCAGATGTTGTTCTTGCTCTTGACAGTGCAAAAATCGGTGTTATGAGCGCAAAGAAAGCTGTTGCTTTCCTTTGGAATGATAAAATTACTGCTGATGTTACTCGTGATCAGCTCGAAGCACAGTGGGATGAAACTGTTGGATCTCCTGTTGCAGCGGCTTCCGCAGGCGAAATTGATGATATTATTGATTCTGCAGAGCTCCGTCAGCGTATTGGTGGCGCATTAATGATGCTCAGCGCTAAGAGCAAATGTGCACCCGTTAGACGTCATGCAAATATGCCTCTTTAATTAGGAGGTAATTTATGACAAATATAATGTTATCCGCTGCTCCATCTATGGATTTCGCAGAAAGAATGGCGTATGGTCTTCAAGTTTTCGTTGTAGGCCTTGGCACAGTATTTGCAGTTCTCGTTATCCTTTGGCTTGCTCTTGTTCTCTTCAAGGTTTTTTCATACGATTTACCTCAGAAGAAAGCGAAAAAGCTTGCAGAAGAGGCTGCTTCTAAGGTTGAGGCTGCACCTATAGTTGAAGAAACTCCTATATCCGTTATTGAGGAGCCTGTTTCAGACGATACTCAGCTTATCGCTGTTATCACAGCAGCAATCGCTGCTTATAATGCACAGTCTGGTAATTCACTTCCCTTCCGTGTTGTCAGCTTCAAGAGAGCAGGCGGCGCAAACGGTTGGAGTGGTAAGTAATAATATAATCGGAGGAATTTAATAATGAAAAAATATAACATCACAGTAAACGGTGCAATGTATGAAGTATTTGTAGAGGAAGCTGACGCAACCGGTGCTGCTCCCGTAGCAACTCCCGCTCCTGCTGCAGCTGCACCTGCTCCCAAGGCTGCTCCTAAGGCAGCTGCTCCCGCAGGTCCTAAGGGCGCTGTAAAAGTAACAGCTCCTATGCCCGGCAACATTCTCAAAATGAATGTTAAGGTTGGCGATACTGTTCCTGCTAACGGCCTCGTATGCATTCTTGAAGCAATGAAGATGGAAAATGAGATCTTCTGCGAAAAAGGCGGCGTGGTTGCAAGTATTGACGCACCTGTTGGTACAGCAGTACAGTCCGGCGATGTAATCATTACTCTTAACTAATCGTTTCATTAATCAAAATCTATTGAAAGGAAACGATTTAAATGCTTGAAAGTATTCTTAATTTTTTAGAGAGCACCGGTATAGCAAGACTTTTCAATATGGACAGCGGATGGGATACTCTTAAAACAATAGCAATGTTCGGAATAGCATTTGTTCTTGTATATTTTGCTATAGTTAAACAGTACGAACCCTTGCTTTTGTTGCCAATTGCAATCGGTATGCTCCTCACTAATTTACCCGGTGCAAATATGTTTCACCTGGATTTCTTTATTCAACAGGATATAAGCTTCAGTCAGGTTCTCCACGAAGGCGGGCTTCTTGATATTCTTTATCTAGGTGTAAAACTCGGCATATATCCTTCACTGATATTTATTGGTATCGGTGCTATGACCGACTTTACGCCTCTTATTTCAAACCCCAAAAGTCTTCTTATTGGCGCAGGTGCTCAGCTTGGTGTTTTTGTCGCTTTCTTCCTCGCACTGGCATCGGGTATGTTCTCCCCTCAAGAGGCTGCTGCTATCGGTATTATAGGTGGAGCTGATGGACCTACCGCTATTCTTGTAACTAAAACGCTCGCACCCTCTCTTTTGGGAGCAATTGCGATTGCTGCATATAGCTATATGGCTCTTATACCTATGATTCAGCCTCCTTTTATGAGACTGCTTACAACAGAAAAAGAAAGAAAAATTAGAATGACTGCGCTTCGTCCGGTCTCACGCACGGAAAAGATTATATTTCCTATCGTTGTAATGTTTATCGTGGGACTAATCGTACCGGATGCTATTCCTCTTATCGGTTGCCTTATGTTCGGTAATCTTCTTAATGTTTGCGGTGTTACAGACAGACTTTCAAAAACAGCACAGAACGAACTTATGAATATTGTAACAATATTTCTCGGTATCACGGTTGGTGCCACTGCAAGTGCAGATAACTTTCTTAAATGGGAGACCATACTTATAGTGTTGTGCGGTCTCGCAGCGTTCTGTGTATCAACAACAGGTGGTCTTCTCACTGCAAAGATTATGAATATCGTTTGCGGTGGTAACACTATCAACCCCCTTATCGGTAGCGCAGGCGTATCTGCAGTACCTATGGCAGCACGTGTATCTCAGAAGGTTGGTCAGGAATATGATCCCTCCAACTTCCTTCTTATGCACGCAATGGGTCCTAACGTAGCAGGTGTAATCGGTTCTGCCGTTGCAGCCGGTGTATTCCTCTCCTGGGCTTGGTAAGAATAACGAGAAAGGATAATTAATATGGCTAAAGTTAAAATAACAGAAACCGTGTTGCGCGACTCTCATCAGTCACTTTTCGCAACACGTATGACAACCGAAGAAATGCTCCCCATAGTAGAGGAGCTTGACAAGGTTGGATATCACTCCCTTGAAGCTTGGGGCGGCGCTACATTTGACTCCTGCCTCCGTTTTCTTAACGAAGATCCTTGGGAGCGTCTCCGCAAGATCCGTGATAAAGCTAAGAATACTGACCTTCAGATGCTTTTCAGAGGTCAGAATATTCTCGGTTACAGACACTATTCTGATGATGTAGTTGAATATTTCGTTCAGAAGTCTATTGCAAACGGTATTAATATTCTCAGAATATTTGATGCTCTTAACGATGCACGCAATCTTGAAACAGCTATTAATGCAACAATTAAAGAGGGCGGACATGTACAGGCAGCTATCTGCTACACAACCAGTCCCTACCATACAAACGAGGCATTTGCTGAATATGCAAAAAGACTTGAAGATATGGGCGCTCATTCCATCTGTATTAAGGATATGGCAGGTCTTCTCAAGCCCTATGACGCTTATGATCTTGTAAAAATCCTGAAAGAAACTGTTAAAGTTCCGATTCAGCTTCATACCCACTATACATCCGGTCTTGCTTCTATGACTATTCTTAAGGCTGTGGAAGCAGGTGTTGATATAGTTGACACAGCTATCTCTCCTCTTGCTCTCGGCACATCACAGCCCCCAACAGAGCCTATCGTAGCAACACTTGAAGGCACTGGCTATGACACAGGAATTGACCTTAAGCAGCTTGATAAAATATGCAAATACTTCACACCTATTCGTGAAAAATATCTTGCTAACGGCGTTCTTGATCCTAAGGTTCTTAAAGTTGATGTTAATGCGCTTCTCTATCAAGTTCCCGGTGGAATGCTGTCAAACCTTGTATCTCAGCTGAAGCAGGCAGGTCAGTCTGATAAACTTGACGAAGTTCTTGCAGAAGTACCTAAGGTTAGAGAAGATGCAGGTTATCCTCCGCTTGTAACTCCTTCTTCACAGATCGTAGGTACTCAGGCAGTACTTAATGTAATCGGTGGCGAAAGATATAAGCTTGTTTCAAAAGAATTTAAGGGTGTTGTTCGTGGTGAATACGGCAGTTGTCCTGCTCCTATTTCTGATGAGTTTAGAAAGAAGATCATTGGTGATGAAGAACCTATAACTTGTCGTCCTGCTGATAAGCTGGCACCCGAACTCGATTCACTTCGCGAGAAATGTGCTCAGTATATTGAACAGGATGAGGATGTACTTTCTTATGCCCTCTTTGAACAAGTTGCAACAAAGTTCTTTGAGTATAGAAAAGCAAAGAAATACGGAATTGATGCTGACAATGCTGATAAAGAAAAGCAGGTTCATCCCGTTTAAAACAAATATAGCACCAAGTTTTTAACTTGGTGCTTTTTTGTTGACAATAAATTTAATGAATGATAAAATTTAATCAGGAGGTGATATTATGGACAATAAAAAAATGCTTGTAGCAGCAGTTTCCGCTATGAACAAATCGTATTCTCCATATTCTAAATTCAAGGTTGGTGCGGCTTTGTTGTGCAAGAATGGTAAGATATACACCGGTTGTAATATTGAAAACGCCTCTTATTCTGAAACTATATGTGCTGAGCGCGTTGCATTATTTGAGGCTGTCAAAAATGGCGAACGTGAATTTGAATCTATATGTATTGTTGGAAGTAAAAACGGAAAAATATTGAATTTTTGCTATCCCTGCGGTGCTTGCAGACAAGTGTTATCAGAGTTTTGTTACGGTTCTCTAAAAGTATTGCTGTTTAATGGTAATGAATTTAAAACTATTGCATTGGATGATCTTCTTCCAAATAGTTTTGGTGGTGAGTATTTATGAACATAACTGAATTGATCTCTAAAAAAAGACGAGGCTTTTGCTTAAGTGATGATGAAATAAATTGGATCATCAACAGTTACACGGAAGGAAATATTGAAGATTATCATATGTCAGCTTTGGCAATG
>JAGAPL010000088.1 GCA_017623255.1 Clostridia bacterium | reverse complement strand
CTCGGAATCGTGGCTCCCGTAGGAAGAATATACCGTGAGTTAGTTTTCTCCTGCCTTCCCTTGGGGAAGGGGGAATCGTTACACTAGTGGGTAAGGAAATCGTTCCTCTTTGCCTTCTCTCAACTAACCTTCGGTGAGTTGGCGGAGAAGGGGGACATCGTTTCTCTAGGTGGATGAGGAGATCATTTAAAGATAAACCTCATTCGTTAGTTTTTGATTTAATTCTTAGAACCACATTCGGTCAACAAGGTTCACCTGCTCAGATTTTTGTAAGCCTAAGCCTGTTCTCCTCATCCACCGCAAGCGGTCCCCCTTCCCCGCTGGGGAAGGCTCATATAGAAACCTCAATGTAACACAAAAAGAAGCGATATGGATGTTAATAATTCTAATACGGAATTATTTACCAAATATTATTCAGCCTTTTCTTCAGCATTTTCAGCTTCTTTTGCTGCCTTTTCAGCTTTGAGGGCTACAAGCTCTGCAAGGAGAGCGTCTGTATCGCTCTGCTTATTCTTTTCATAAATGCGGCGGCGAATGATATCGTAGCCAACAAGCAGAACTATGGGGAGAACAACGCAGATTATAAGGCCTGCTGTGCTCTGCATGAACATTGCGATCTTACCCGCGCCTGCAATGCGGCTCTGATAGATACCTACAAGGTTTTCTGCGGGAACAAGCTCTTTATCTTCTGTGTTGTTGAAATCACCTTTTGTGCGGAATTTGATTTCGCCATCTTCTTCAACGATCTCTATAACTCGGTGAGTTACAACGCTTGTGCCGTTGCCTGCAGGATCGAAGAATGAAATGACGTCATCGACCTTAACGTCTTCCGCCTTGATCGTGTGGCAGATGATAAGGTCGCCGCTTTCTATTTCGGGATACATTGAGTCGGTGAGTACGATCATGGGCAGATATCCGCCGATGTCGGGCACTTCCTCCGCATTTGTATAACTCTTAACTATAAGTGTGAGGTTCACTGCAAGAATTGGTACAAGAATGATACAAAGGATCGTTCCTATAACCGTCAGCACCTTGTGCGATACAGATGTTTTTTCTTTTGCCATTTTTCTATACCTCTTTAACGTCAATTAGGGCGAATAGAAACTATTCCCCGATTATATTTATTCATAGTAATTATATCATTTGTCGCTTTATGTTGCAAGATAATACCATTTTTATTTTTTTACAATTTATGCAAGAATTGTACATCTCACCCGTTTTATATTGTAAAAAACAAAATATTATGATAATATGTTATTATAACTTGAACCTTTGGGTTCAAGTCAAGATATTTTGGCAAAATTTCTCAGATTCTTTGAGGTGATTTGAAATTGAAGAAACACGACAATTCTTTATTCAAAATCGGCGAAATAACAAAGATAATGGGTATCACCCGAAAAACTCTTATCGTTTACGAAGATATGGGGCTTTTATCCCCCGCCGTTAAAGACGAGGAAAGCGGATACCGTTATTACTCCGCCGACAACATAACACAGATTCGGGCAATCCGTTCTCTACAAGCATTGGGTTTGACTTTGAAAGAGGTTCGGGAATACTATTACGATACCGAAAACATCAACATTCATCTGCAGCGCCTTATGGAACTGAGGGCATCATTGGATCGGAATATCCAGATGCTGCAGATGCGCGCAACAAAACCCGGAGACCTGACCGTTCACAAAACCACGCTTCCCGGACAGGTTTGTTTTTGCCGTCGGTATGAGTGCAAAGACGTATCCGAAGCTTCCAACAACCTAAGAGATACATATATTGCAGCCACCCACACGGGCAAATTGTCTATGCTTAGCCGTATGTTTACGATGCGTATGTCTGCGGAGCCGGGAAAATTGGACCTTATGTGTTGTATTCCCGTTGCCGACGATTACGACGGACCTGAGCGTATGGAGTTTGCCGAAAGTCCTGCTTTGTGCATTTATTACCGCGGTCCATACGAAAAAACGGCAACAGCCGTTCGCGCATTGCTGCAATATGTAACAGAAAAAAATATTGAAACTACAGGCCCTTTTCGTTCAATCTATTTGGAAGGACCTCCCACACGGGGCGATCACAGCCAAGACTACATCACGCAAATTGCCGTGCCGATTAAAGAATAATTATAACATTCAAATAAGTTTTTTACTTTTATTGACTCTATTTCCCATTTTTACTTTAAAGGAGAATATCCTTACTTTATTCCAAAAAGTATAGACCTCTGAAACTCCATTGTCAACAGGGTATTTCAGTAGGTTTTGCACTTTTGTCGTTTCTCCCAAAATGCCGCTTAAATACAGCGTATTTGAGGATATTTTACCGTCGTTTTTTGCGTATCTTTAGCGTTATGCGTATCTTTAGCAAAACACCAACATTTGTTGGTATATAAATCATTGTAATCCACTAAACTAAGTTTGTCAAGCAAGAACAATCGTAGGTGGTGGATTTTATGAAAGATATTCTGGCAAAGCGCTTAAAGCAATGCAGAAAAGAAATGGGATACACGCAATGCCAGGTTGCCATTTATTGCGATATCACAGAAAAGGCCTATCAGAACTATGAATTGATGACGAGAGAGCCTAAGCTTGACATACTTGTGCGAATTGCCGACCTCTACGGAGTTTCACTTGACTATCTGGTTGGCAGAAACGACGAAAAATAGTATTTAACAGAAAAAGCACCCGTCGGGTGCTTTTTTTATTACGCCTTCCCAACCAACTCACCGAAGATTAGTTGGCGGAGAAGGGGTACATCGTTTCACTAAGTGGATGAGGAGATCATTTTAAGATAAACCCTCATTCGTTAGTTTTTGATTTACTTCTCAGAACCACATTTGGTCAACAAGGTTCACTTGCTCAGATTTTTGTAAGTCCAAGCCTGTTCTCCTCATCCACCGCAAGCGGTCCCCCTTCCCCGCTGGGGAAGGCTTTATATTAGACTTCCCCACCAACTCACCGAAGGTTAGTTGTGGGGAGGCTTTTTACAAGCTCTTAAGCAATCCTTCAAGACGTTTTGCGATGATCTTATGGCCTGCATCGTTGGGGTGAAGTCCGTCGGGCATATATTTTTCTCACATCACGGGAATTTCAGGCTGGATGCCGCTATTGCGATACAAATCCAGCACGGGAAGTGAATAATACTCTGCAACCTGACGGATAATATCAGCATAAACGCTGAGAGGATCAAGGTCATAGTTTCTGTAATCACCGTGGGGATCATTTTCGTTCCATCTGTGCATGGGAGTTAAAACGACGATGGTTGCTTCGGGATATCTCTCAATAAGATTTCTCATAACCTCGTGGCAGGCGCCCCAGAACGTGTCACGGGTTCTGTCCGTGGGCAGGCCGCGGGGGGCTGTACCGTGTCCGAAATCGTTGGAGCCACCGAAAAGAACAATCAGATCAGCATCAGGGTCCATATGAAGTGAACGCTCGCACATATTTTTATCATCGTTATTTTTTGCCCACGTGTTTGTCAGCTCTCTTGCAAGGCGGGTTCCTCCGATGCCGTAGTTACGAGCCTCTGCAAGTCCGCAGCTCTCCTTGAGCACGTTCAGATATATATGCTCGGGAGAAGACGTTCCAACGCCCTCTGTGATGCTGTCGCCAAGGAAATTGGCCTTTAATCCTTTTAGTTCCATACATTGCTCCTTTTATTTTTTTGTCTTCTCCGTGAGGGAGGTCTTTCTATAATTCTACCACAAATCTCCCCCCAACAGATGAAAATATTGTAAAAAAATGTTCTTGACTTTAACAAAATATGGGGGTATACTTATAGCAGTAAAAGGGAGTAGGGCGTGGCGTATGCCACGGCGCGATTCGTCAGCTCGTAGATTTTTCTACCGGGTCGCGCCCGAAACATTCTTTGTTTTGAAACGAGACTTTTGCTGTGCTTTGTCGCGCAGTGAAGAGTCTCCTTTTTTTATGTCTGAGAGACTGCGCGTAGAAAAAAGAAAGGAATATAAAATTATGTTCATCAACATTCTTCTCCTTCTGGTGGGATTTGTTCTTCTCATCAAGGGCGCCGATTTCTTTGTAGACGGCAGTTCCTCAGTTGCAAAGCTGCTGGGTATTCCCTCCGTTGTTATCGGACTCACTATAGTTGCTATGGGTACAAGCGCTCCTGAAGCTGCTGTCAGCATCACTGCAGGCATTGCAGGCAGCAACGAAATCGCTATCAGCAACGTTGTTGGCTCAAACATCTTCAATATGCTTGTTGTTGTGGGTGTTTGCGCAGCTATCAGACCTTTCGAACTTGAACGCGACATTATGAAGCGCGATTTCCCCGTTAACCTCATTGCAAGTGCTATCATTCTTGTTATGCTTGTTGCAGGAGCCTCTCTCAGCCGCATTGACGGTATCATTTTGCTTCTTCTTATGGCTGCTTACCTCGTTTGGATCGTTGGCGGCGCGCTTAAAAACAGAGCTGCTGCAGAAGACGAAGTTAAGACCCTAAATCCCGTGCTCAGCGTTGTGTTCATCATCGGCGGCCTTGCTGCTGTTATCTTCGGTGGCGACCTGGTTGTTGACAATGCCGTTGTTATTGCAAAAGCTGCAGGATGGAGCGAAACATTTATCGGACTTACAATTATCGCAATCGGCACAAGCCTTCCCGAGCTTGTTACAAGCATCGTGGCTGCAAGAAAGGGCGAAAGCGGACTTGCCCTCGGCAACGTTGTTGGCTCAAACATCTTCAATCTGCTCTTCATCCTCGGTCTTTCCAGCACGATTATGCCCATCCCCGTTAACCCTGAATCTATCATGAACGGCATCATCCTTCTTGTTATGACAGCAGTTTTGTTTGTTTGGTGCCTTATCTCAAACAAAAAAGGCAAGCTCAGCAGAGTTTCCGGTATTCTCTGGATCCTGTTCTACGTTGCATACACTGTATATCTTCTCCTTGCAGTTTGAGTTGTTAATTGAATAAAATAAAGCAGGTTTTCCAATAATGGAACACCTGCTTTTCTTTTATTTTTCCGACTCGTTAAACAAAAAATCAATGTGAATTGAAAAAACAACCGCTGTTATAATTTCATCCAGCATCATTTTTGATTCAGATTTTTCTGCCTCTGTTTCGGGAATATCGTTTGTGATTCCGAAAACATACTGCAATCTGTTTTCAAATTCAGCACAGCAATAATCGTAAACAGAGCTGCCTGATTGCGACTTTATCATCAGAAGCATTTTTCCCAGATTTTCAATTGAAAGCACTCTCTTGCCCAAAACAACAAACATCAGCGCAGCCAGATGCGGCGCGTGATATTGCTTTTTCACCGGATTATCAACAAGGCCTTTCTTTACGTAGTTGCTGACCATGGATGGAGTGATTTCCACGCAACCGAGAGGAGAAAGACAATTATTTATATATCGCACGACCTGCTCAAGATAGAGCCCCATATTTGGCAGCTCCTTATATCTGGGCAGCTTGAAGGAGCTGATTTCTTCGTTAATAATATTTTTGTTTTCCATATGGATATTTTACTAATAAATCACAAACTTGTCAATGAGTTTTTAAAATCCTCTTGACAGGTTTTTCAAAAACTGATATAGTAAAATCAGTTAAGTTTGATTTTACGTTTTTTGGCATTTTTACGAAAGGAAAAGACGATATGTACAAAATAGTTGCAGATTCATCTTCCAATATAAAAAACAGCGCTGTGGTTTCCGTTCCGCTGACCGTGGGCACGGACGAAAGAGAGTTCGTTGACAACGACAGCTTCAACGTTCATGAAATGGTTGAATACCTTTCAAACTATAAAGGGCGTTCCGGCAGTGCCTGCCCCGCAAGCGAGGATTGGCTCTCCTCCTTTGGTGACGCGCAATATGTTTTCTGTATCGCCATCACCTCAAACCTTTCAGGTAGCTATAATTCCGCCAGAATTGCCAAAGACGAATATGAGGAAACATACCCCGACCGAAAGGTTTGTGTTATAGATTCCCTTTCAACTGCAGGTGAAATGGAGCTTATTGCTGAAAAGATTCAGGAGCTTATTGACGATGGAAAGGATTTTGAAGCTATATGCGCTGATATCGCAGAATATCAGAAGAAAACCCATCTTCTTTTCTGCCTCAAATCTCTCACAAATCTTGCCAACAACGGCAGAGTGAGCACAGCGGCAGCGAAAATATCATCAATACTGAATCTGAGAATAGTTGGCAAGGCAAGCGACGTTGGAACTCTTGAAATGCTCTCCAAACCTCGCGGAGATAAAAATGCTCATATTGAGATCCTTAGTAGAATGAAAGAGTTCGGCTATAACGGCGGCAAGGTTATTATCGGTCACTGCCTCGCGCTTGATGCTGCCAAATCCCTCTCCGCACTTATTAAAAGCGAGTTTGCAAACGCCAAGATCAAAATCAACGAATGTGGCGCTCTCTGCACATTCTATGCAGAAAACGGCGGCCTCCTCATCGGATACGAAGGTTAATAACAAAAATCCGCTCAACCGAGCGGATTTTGTTATTTATAACAGCAACTCTTCAAAGGAAACGCCGAATACTTTTGCAAAAGCCACGATTTCTATGTCTGTTACAAATCGTTTCCCGCTTTCGATTCGCTGAATCGCATTTTTATCTACATCAAGCCCAACCAATTGTAATTTATCAGCAAGTTGTTTTTGCGATATTTTCATATCCATTCTGAAATGGGCTATTCTCTTGCCGCAAATATTATTTAACCCATCTAAAGTTTTGTTTCTAAACATATTTACTCCATTCTATTTCATCAACTCATCTGTCAATCTGATGATTTCCGGCGCGATTTTTTCGCGCTCTTTTTTTATAACGCGATTATATACGGGATATGCTGCGCAAACAAGTCCGATTCCCACAACACCTATAACAACTCCAAGCGCCATCGCCATAGTTCCTATGCCAAGGAAAGTACCCAGATCTGTCATAACAAGGCTCATTCCACACCCCATGATCAATGCGCCCAAAATGCCAAGCACAAGAGAAACCGTTGTTGCTTTTGATGTTACCCCTTGGTCAAGGCGGCGAAGCTGCGCCATTTTATCCTCTTTTTCTGTTGGCGCAACGTATTTATCTCTTATCGCCTTTATTTCCTTCTGCTGCTTTGCAGAGTAGGTATAATTAAAAGTTTCTTTTTCTCTGTTTTCCATTTTCTATTCCTTTTCTGTTTTCAGGACTTTGAGAATTTTCGTTGAGCGCACTATCATATATATCGCCATTGCGATAATAAACGCGGCAACCGCCGTTCCCGATGCGCCTAAAAATATCCTTCGGGTGAATAAATCTATTGTCTCCCCTCCGAAAGTTGTCAGCATTGTTGCTTCAAGCGTCAGCATTGAAACGCAGGCTGATGCAAGGCTGACAGCCTTTGATGCTGAATATACGGGACTGCCCAATTTTCTGTATTTTACTATATTGATTATTGCACGAGTGAGGTTTGTGAACGTATACGCCGCCAAAGCAATTGTTGTGATCTCATGATGATTGAACGTTCTGTTCCAATACACCATAAAGAATATCATAAGCGCAAGCGCTAAGTTCATAACAAGCAGCGCTATGCCGCAAGCGCGGTATTTACGGTTTTCGCGATACAGATCACTTCCCGGTGTGTTTTTAGCAGTGTAACGGACAAGATAAAAACGCATAAGCGCAAGGAACATATAATAGCAGGCAAGAGATGAAAACCAGAAGGAGTGATGCATTATTCCCAAAACAAGGTGAAAAATTGCATATGCGCCGTTCCAGACAAGTGTTCCCACAAGGGTTATGTTCGTTCTGAGCCTCGTATCACTGCTCCACAAAACCACATACTTGTTACTATTTTTGAATTCACGAAAAAATCGGATAAATAGTGGTATCTTCACACACCAGACCGTCAAGGTATATGCGGCAAGAACATATGATATAATTGCCACAATCGACTCCGTGCCCAAAGCGATCATTGAATAAACAAGAAACACCACCGAAATGGGAATCAGAATTATCATAATGATAATATGAGGAAAGAGCAATGCTCTGCCTATCTTTTTCCAGTTCATATTAGTTTCTCCTTATCCTTACAGTGAATGTTGTTCCCTTGCCTAGCGCGCTTTCAACGCCTATTTCGCCCTGCAAAATGTCCACAACTCTTTTAACGAGAGCCAGTCCAAGTCCGTTGCCCTGAACGGAATGAGACGTGTCGCCCTGATAGAATTTTTCAAAAATATGAGCGCCGACCTCCTGCGACATACCACAACCGGTGTCCGTAACTTTCACAACGGCGTGGCGCTCTGTGGCGGTCAACGAAACAAATACCTTTCCACCTGCCTCAGTGAATTTGAAGGCATTGGAGAACAAGTTATTCCACACGTGGCTGAGAAGCTCTGCATCTGCTCTGACCTTCACATCCTCAGCAATGTCCGTTTCTATTTCAATATGGGCTTTTTCCCACACGTTTTCATAAGCAAGAAGACATTCACAAAGCTGCTCTCCAAGGTCAAATTCTGTCACCTTAGGATATATCTGCTGATTTTCAAGACGATTGAGATTTAATATATTTGTCATCATATTTGCCATACGGCGTGAGCCGTCGGCAACGCCTTTGGCATATTCGATTCTCTTTTCTTCCGGCAGATTGGGAGCCTGCAAAAGTGTTCCGTAGTTCTGCATAACTGCAAGAGGAGTTTTCATTTCGTGTGACACGTTGGCAATAAAATCACTGCGCAAGGTTTCAACACTGCCAAGTTCTTCTGCCATTTTATTGAAGCAATCAATAATACGGTTAAAAGTTTCGTCGGTGCCCAACCTGCCCTGAGGTTCAACACGAACTGTAAAATCTCCCTTGATTATCTTCTCTGCCGCATCTGTGATCCGCTTCACAGGGCGCTCAACGGTCAGTTTTCTTCGTATCGTATCTATAACGGTAAATATAAGGCTTAAAAGCGCCACGTTCCAAAAGGTTATTTTTGCCGCTGTTCCAATGTTTTCTCCTGTCAAAGTTATGCCAAGGCTATCCCTTAAAACAGACACAAACAGCGTAGTGCAGCAGGTGATAACAAATGCAACAAGCAAAAAAAACACAAAATAGTGATTTATCCACCTGAGAACACTTCTCACAGAAATTCCCTTTTTCACTTGATCACCGCCTTATAGCCAAGTCCGTGAACGGTTTTTATCTCGAAATCTTCACAATCGGAAAGCTTTGAGCGAAGCTTTGTCATATAAACATCAACCGCCCGGGGTGCAGTTTCTGTATCCGCATCCCAGAATTCATCCATAAGCTGAGTTCTTGTAAAGGTCTTTTTGGGATAACTGAGCAGCTTATAGAGAATACTGAACTCACGGTTTGTAAGAGATATTTCTTCATCCCTCAAATAAGCTGTATGTTCGTCGGCATCCATTACGAAGCTGCCTATTTCAAGCTTGCGGCTTGAGGCTATCTTGGCGCGGCGAAGCAGCGCGCCTATTCTCAGAAACAGCTCATCAAGGTCAATAGGCTTCACCATATAATCATCAACGCCAATGCGGAAGCCTCTTTGCTTTGATGCTATATCGTCTCTGGCTGTCATAAAAAGGATCGGTATATCCTCGCTGAGCTCTCTGACGTTTTTGGCAAATTCAAAGCCGTCAATGCCGGGCATCATTATATCGGAAACTATAAGATCAAACATATTTTCATAAAGAGCGTCATATGCTTCGTTGGCATTAAGGCAACCGGTTGCTTCATATCCGCTGTGATTCAAAAAAGAACAAACGGTTTTGTTCAGTTCCTTATCATCTTCTACAACCAATATCTTAAACATAGCATTACCTCCGGACAATATTCCATTTCTATTATACAATATACAACCCAAATGTTAAAGTTTTGTTTGGTTTTTATATTTTTTAAAAAATAATATAAAAAAGCAGCAAGTTATGGGCTAGCTGCTTTCTGTCTTTTCAAAAGGACCTTAATCCTCCATAAGTCTTTCACTGAGAGCGATGATCTTATCAGCATATTTTTTGCGGCGTGAGCCGAGAATACCTTTATAGATAGGATAATTGATTATTGTCATAGCAAGACCTGCAACACCTATAACGATTCCGAAAACCATAGAGTTTTCAATTCCTACGGTCTGAGCAACATCTGTCATAACCAGACTCATGCCGCTTCCCATAATGATCGCGCCTACCGTGCCGAAAATATACGCAAATACATTTGCAGGACGCTTTACCTTGGCATCAAGTGCTTTCAGTTCATCAAGGCTTGTATGTTCTTTTTCTGTATACTGAGTGCGGATTTTTTCAACGATAAATTTCTGGTCATTTCTATTCATAAATATTTACCTCTTTTCTGATTGTATAAAAATTTTATTTTTTCTCAAAGTTTGAATTATCAGAACACAAATTATTTATTGCCTGAAAGACGCTTCTTTGCTTCTTCCACACTTTCGCCGTCTTTGGCAAAAAGCTTTTCAACGCATTTGTCTGTTACTTTATTGAAACCATCAACAGCACCTTCTTCGATTTTCTTATAACCGCTGACAACACCGTCTTCAATCTTTTTATATCCCTCAACTACCTTCTCTGCGATCTTTTCATTAACTTCTGTAAATTTAGACATTTTCATAATCTCCTTTTTCGTTTGTGATTGTATTTTATCTTTCGGTTGTTTGGGATTTTTTTGAGAAATGTTTATGTTTTATTAATTTAAGCATTTCTTTGTGCGCGTTTTTGCGCTTCCTTCACCGTACGAGCAAATTATAGACTGTCAATGTTTTTGTGATGTTTTTGAAATGTTTAAGTTTTATTAAAATGATTTTTTTAAAAAAAGGCAGCGTGTTTAGCGTGATACTCCAAGCGGAGTATCACGCAACTCTATTCGCCTGACGGCGAGTTATATTGCTTCGCAGTGATATTATGCTACGCATAGTGATATTGTCCTGCGGACAGTTTATGGCGAATAGAATATCACGAAACCGATAGATTTCATATCACTTTCGCAAAGCGAAAATATCACG
>JAGAPL010000087.1 GCA_017623255.1 Clostridia bacterium | reverse complement strand
GTTCCGTCAGGAACGGATATCATTGAAAAAGTCACCTTTGTCGGTAGACAAAAGTGACTTTTTTCGTGGTACAGGCGAAAGGACTTGAACCTTCACGTCGGGGACACCAGATCCTAAATCTGGCGCGTCTGCCAATTCCGCCACGCCTGCGAGCCCGTTTATTCTATCACGGTTTTTATCTTTTGTCAAGATTTATCCGTTTCTTTTATTCTTCATAATTCTATTCAGGCCTTCCGTCATCACAAGCATAAGAACTGCTATTGCTGCAAGATAAACAGGATACAGTTCAATATTGATATGATTTGCTATGAGTCCGAATATAGGGGGCATCAATGTGCTGCCCGTGTATGCGCTTGCCATTTGTATGCCCACGATTGCCTGAGAATTTTCACGTCCGAAATTTTCGGGGGTTGAGTGAATAACCGAGGGATAAACAGGTGCGCATCCAACGCCCACAACAACAAGACCTACAAGGGCAGGCAAGCTGGTTTTCAGGGGGAGCGCTATCATGGCAACTCCTGCTATAATTGCTATGATACCAACCCTGATGAGAGTTTTATCCTTGAATTTATCTGCTGCAAATCCGTTTACAAATCTGCCGAAGGTTATTCCAAGATAGAACAGGGATGCAAAAAGCGCTGCTGTTTCCTCGTCAACGCCTCTTGCTTCAACCAGATAGCTGCTGGCCCAAAGCCCTGCTGTGCTTTCAATTGCGCAATAGCAGAAAAAAGCAAGAAGAACGCACTTTACGCCCTTTAATTTAAGTGCTCCTCCTACACCGAGATGCACAGCTTCAACCTCGTCTCCGCTTTCCTTTGACTCTGCCTCTTTCTTTTTCCAGATAGGCAGGCTCACAAACAAAACTGCAGTCAGCACTACCTGTATAAAGAACACGCTACGATATCCCATCTGCCAGCCGTGTCCTCCTGCAAGGCACCAGCTCATTATAAAAGGGCTGACAGATGTGCCGATACCCCAGAAGCAATGAAGCCAACTCATATGTCTTGCGGCATAGTGAAGAGCAACGAAGTTATTAAGTGCAGCATCAACCGCGCCTGCGCCAAGGCCGTAAGGAATGCCCCAAAGGCACAGCTGCCACACGGAATCAGACAAAGAAAAACCCAGAAGCGCAACTGCTGTCATAGCCACGCTGATGGCTGTTACAAGGCCTGCTCCCAGCTTTCGTGTCAGTTTATCTGACATAAGGCTTGAAACGATGGTGCCTCCCGCTATTATCATTGAAATGACGCCTGCCATTGAGATAGGCGCGCCCATTTCCATATGCATAACCGGCCAGCCTGAGCCGAGAAGAGGGTCCGGCAGACCGAGGCTTATAAACGATATGTATATTATTGCAAGAAGAAGTGAAAACATAGCTTTCTCCTTTAATTTCTATTTGCTTTATTATACTATATTGATTTTTATTTGCAAGCTTTTCAGGTAAATTATTGTTTAGCTAACTAAGCCTTCCCCTTGAGGGGAAGGTGGCTTGCGAAGCAAGACGGATGAGGTGTTCAGGCTTAGTTTATGCAGAAATTTATAGCTGTAATGTGGGGGATTTCGCTCTCTGCGGAGAGCGACCAAGGAGCTGTGCCCCTTGGATCTCCGGTGAGTAATAGGTTTTTCGCTCGTTGCGACGAGCGAATCAGGGCTCCGCCCTAATAACCCGCGACCTTTTTTAAAAAAGGTCGATAAAAACAATCCGGCAATGTACAGCACTAAATTATCGTTTAGCTCTGTGTAGAGGAGGATACTATCCTCCCCTACGGCGTTGGTTTGTTAAATTATCCTTTAGCACACTTGAACGAAAAAGAGAAAAGGTCTGCCGCGTTAAGCAGCAGACCTTAAAGTTCATCAAAGTTAAGAGAATCAGTCCTTCTTATAACCGATATTCTTTTCTTTGGCGGGATCAAAGACAAGATTGCAGATAGAAGCAACAAGACCGTAGATACCGAAAGTGATCATTGTGAGAAAGATATACGCAAGAGTTCTTGATGTATATCCTTCGGGCTTGAGAGAAGAATGGTTGATAATAATGCTACCGATCCAACCAAGGAAAAATGTTAAAAGAAAACGAACGAGATTCTGGTTTGACATAATATTTGCCTCTTGATTTTATTGTTTTATTTATTCTACAACAAATAGCAGAATTTGTCAACATTTTGCAAAAAAAACGTTTTCACCTGTGCCATTCTTTTTTCGCGCATTAGTATTCCCCTTGCCAAAACGCTTTAATTATGATAAAATTCCTATATACAAGGAGGTGAAATAATGGATATGTTTTCTCCCGTGACGGTTTTGCGTGGAGTTGGCGAAGCCAAGGCAAAAGCCTTTAACAAATTGGGAATATTCTCAATTTACGATCTTCTGCATCATTTTCCCAAGGCTTATCAGCACAGAGGCGCAGTTTCAACTATTGCCGAAACTGTTATGAAAATAAAGCAAACGGGTGAACTTGCCCCAACCTCTCTTGTGCTGACCGTTGGAAATGACGCTGTGACAAAAATGATACGACGCGGCATGGTGCTGACTAAGTTCAAAGCATACGATGAAAGCGGCGTTTGCGAGATTACCTATTTTAATCAGGGCTATCTTAAGGACACCTTCAAAAAAGGCGCCACCTTCCGCTTTTGGTGCCGCCCGACTTATGAATACGGTCATCTTAATCTGAACTCCCCCGCATATGAAATGTGCATCCCCGGCCGCAAGCTCGATGCTATCGTTCCCGTTTATCCACTCACAAGAGGACTCACGCAGAAGGCTATTGCCGCCCATGTGCGCGATGCGCTGCGCATCGTTGGTAATATCCCTGAACATCTACCGGCAAGAATACTTATAGATAACAATGTTGCAAGCCTATCTTATGCTCTGAAAAATATCCACTTCCCCGAAAATCTTTAAGCGCTTTACAAAGCAAGAAAGAGATTTGATTTTGACAGAATTTTCTGCATTTCCGCCGCCCTTGCATCAAACACGGCAAAGCGAAGCGAAAATGCTCCTGCTATGAAAAATACCGACTATTCTTCCATCTTATCCGCCCTTCCCTTCAGCCTCACAGGCGCGCAGGCAAGAGCGGCTGAGGAAATTGCGGCGGATATGGCAAAGAAGCGGCAGATGTGCAGAATTCTTTGCGGAGACGTTGGAAGCGGCAAAACTGCTGTTGCCGCAATAGCAGCATACATTTCCGTTTCAAACGGATATCAATGCGCACTTATGGTTCCCACAGAGATCCTTGCAAAACAGCACTACAGCGAGCTTTGCCCTCTTTTTGAAAAACTGGGTTACCGTTGCTCTCTCTTAGTAGGTTCTCTTAAGGCATCCGAAAAGAAAGCTGTTCAGGCTTCAATTGCAGGCGGCGAAAACTGCCCTGATCTCATAATCGGCACTCACGCGCTTCTCACAGACAAGGTGGTTTTCAAGAACTTAGGACTTATAATAACGGACGAGCAGCACCGATTTGGCGCAAACCAGCGCGCAGCACTCGGTGAAAAATCAGAAAGCGCCCACACGCTTGTTATGAGCGCGACACCTATTCCGCGAACACTTTCTCTCGTTTACTACGGAGACCTTGATCGCAGCGTTCTTGACGAGTTGCCCCCCGGAAGACTTAAGGTTGGCACATTCACTGTTGACGAGAGCTACCGCGCAAGGCTCAACGGCTTTATGAAAAAGCAGGCTGAGGAAGGCCACCGCACCTACGTTGTTTGCCCTGCCATTGAGGAAAGCGAAAGCGCGACGGACGACCCCGACAACATATATGATATTGACTTTATGGGCGAAGCCTCAGAAAACGAGCCTCAGCTTAAAGGTGCTGTTGAATATTCCGCAAAACTGAAAGAACAGTTACCCACCCTCAGAATCGGATTTGTTCACGGCAAGCTTAAAACTGCAGAAAAAGATGCTGTTATGAGCGATTTTGCAGAAGGACGCCTTGACGTGCTTGTTTCAACAACCGTTATTGAGGTTGGAGTCAACGTTCCCGAAGCAACGCTGATGGTGGTTGAAAACGCTGAGCGATTCGGACTATCCCAGCTTCATCAGCTGAGAGGACGAGTTGGACGCGGCAAAGCAAAATCCTACTGCATACTTGTTTCTGATACTAAGAATGAAACGTCCCGACAGCGACTTGAGATCATGTGCAATCTTTCCGACGGTTATCTCATTGCAGAAGAAGACCTGAAGCTTCACGGTCCCGGCGATTTCTTTGCAAACGGAGGAATTATCCGACAGCACGGAGCTGCTCTTGCCCCAATCACAGAAGAAAGCGACAAAGAGCTCTATGAAAACGCTGTTTCTGCAGCAAAAGAGTTAATTGACTGCGATCCTACTCTTTCACTCCCCGAACACGCAAATTTAGCAAAAATCGTACAAAAAATGTTAATAGGCACAGAAAATACCATAAATTAATATAAATTTGATATATTTAATATTAAAAACGGACTAATCAATTTGCTCAATTAGTCCGTTTTTTGTTATGCATTTGTAGAATTTGCTTGCTTTTTGTAGTTATTTATACATTTGTCTAAAAACCATTCCAAAACAGCTTTTACCTTCGTTTCATCAGTGATAAAGCTCATTCCGTGGTCAGCTTTGGGTACTTTTATAACTGTCAGATCACAATTCTTAGCGCTTTCAGCATTACTGTCTGTCATTCTGACAGGAACAAAGTCATCAGCCTCGCCGTGAATAATAAGAAGCGGCTTTGTGTTTCTTATAAGTGCTCTGCCAACGTCTCCATCTTCAAATTTTATATCAGCTCTGTGCTCCGCGATCTTCTTTGCAAGAGGCAAAACAAGAGCCGGAGGAATATTCATTCTGGTTTTTAGAATATGCTTACATATCTCCATAGGACTGCTATATCCGCAATCCGCAATAATACCGCTGACAGCATCGGGCAATTTACCGCCTGCAGCAAGCATAACAGTGGAAGCGCCCATAGACATACCGTCCAGCAAGATAGGAAGTCCCTTATATCTTCTTGCCGCAAATTCTGCCCAAAGACGACAATCGTCCTTTTCCTTTATTCCAAAGGTGATATACTTACCGTCAGAGTCACCATGCGCTCTGTGATCGGGCATAATAAGATTAAATCCAAGATTGTGATAATATTCAACTGCGCAGGAAAAATCGTGGATAGCACAAGAATGATATCCATGCATAAGAATGATAACACCACGGGGGGCATCACATTCAAGAATTCTTGCCACAAGACGAAGACGATCGTTGGAACGGATCATAACTTTTTTGAGATCCTGACTTCTGATCCAGTTCATAGCGCTGTTGACTCTGTCAGCATAGGGAGCGTTTTTTATTTCTCCGCCATACCAATAATTCTTGCCTTCATAGCGGTTGAAGCCAAATTTGAACACCTGAACAGCCGCAGCATAAGAAACCGCCGCAGGAACTGCTGCTGCAAGGGCAATTGCAGCTTTTGAAACATTTGCATTTTTAGCATTGTTGTTTTTCAAAAAAGTCATCTCCAATCAGTTAATCAACTTTAGAAATTCTTGTTCGTCTATAACCTTGATACCAAGGGCGTTTGCCTTATCAAGCTTTGAACCTGCGCTTTCACCTGCCACAACGCAAGTGGTTTTTGCCGAAACGCTTCCCGTTACCTTTGCGCCGAGGGCCTTCAGCTTTTCTCCCGCCTCTCCCCTTGTCATAGAGGAAAGTGTTCCCGTGAGAACAAAGGTCTGTCCTGCAAGACTATCCCCCTTAGGTTCCGCCTTCGCGCCTTCAAGCTCGACTCCGTATTCTGAAAGTCTTGATACAAGCTCCGCTGTTTCAGGAAGAGCGAAAAAGCTGACAAGTGACTCTGCCATAATCTCTCCCACATCTTCAACCTGACACAACGCTTGTACATCAGCATCAAACAATGCGTTGATACTGCCGAATTGATTTATTATTGCCTCGGATGCGGCTTCACCTATATGGCGCACACCCATTCCAAACAAAACTCTTGCCGCGCCTGCTGTTTTTGATTTTTCAATGGCGGAAACAAGATTTGACGCCGCTTTCTTTCCCATGCGGGGCAGTTTCTCTACGTCCTCTGCCTTTACCGTATAAATATCAGCGGCTGACGCCACAAGCCCTTCATTTACAAGAAGGCTGACAACGCTTGGACCCATACCTTCAATATTCATTGCTCCTTTGGAGGCAAAATGAATAAGGCGGCGTTCAAGCTGAGCAGGGCAAGCGGCGTTAAGACAACGGATAGCGCCCGTGCCCTCTTCATCACTGTCGTAAAACAGCTTTTCGTTGCAGGAAGGACAAAATTCGGGGAATGAAAACTCTTTTTCGCTTCCGTCACGCTTGTTGGCAACGCTGCCTACTATCTCGGGAATTATATCTCCCGCCTTCTGCACTATAACAGTATCACCTATTCTGATGTCACGGCTTTTGATTATATCTATATTATGGAGAGTTGCTCTTGAAACTGACGTTCCTGCAAGGCGCACCGGTTCAAGAACTGCATTGGGAGTGATAACACCCGTTCTGCCAACCTGCAAAGCGATGTCAAGAAGCTTCGTTTCTTTCTGTTCAGGGGGGAATTTATATGCAACCGCCCATTTGGGAGTATTCGTGTTTTCGCCAAGCAGCTCTCTATAGGAAAGTTTGTTTGTTTTTATAACAACACCGTCAATATCGTATTCCAGATCATCGCGCTGAGCGCCAAGTTTTTCTATAGCGGAAACTATCTCATCAGCTTCTCCCGTTACTGCAAGCATTTTTATTATTGGAAGACCAAGTTCACCCATTCGAAGAACTGTTTCTTCGTGAGTTTCAGCTTCTCTTCCGTCAGTATAAAGACTACCTGCCTGAAGATTGAACACAAATATATCCAATCCTCTTGAGCCTGCTTCCTTCGCATCAAGACGGCGAAGAGAACCTGCCGCCGCATTTCTTGGGTTTGCCCAAAGCTTTTCTCCTGCCTCCTCTTTCTCTGCATTGAGACGGGCAAAAGCCGCTCTCGGCATATACACCTCACCTCTTACGGTTATGGAAACAGGTTCCTTCAGTCTATGAGGAATAGCTTTTATTGCAAGAATATTTTCTGTTACATCTTCACCAACCGTTCCGTCTCCTCTGGTTGCGCCCTGAACAAGCACGCCGTTTTCGTATGTGAGCCCAACGGAAAGCCCGTCAATTTTAGGCTCAACAGAAAACATAAGATCACCTATTCCCTCTTCTCTCAGAGTTGCCTTGGATTTATCCACAAAAGTCTCAAGCTCCTCGTAGGAGAAAACGTCAGTCAAGGAGCCCATTTTAACAATGTGAGTTACTTTGCTGAACTTGTCCCCTGCCTTGCCGCCAACCTTATGGGACGGAGAATCGGGAGAGTCAAGTTCGGGAAATTCTGCCTCAAGCTCCGAAAGACGCTTATACAGCATATCGTATTCATAGTCAGAAATTTCAGGGGTATCCTTTTCATAATAAAGCTTAGAGTGATAGCGAATCTTCTCTCTCAGCTCTTTTATTTCTATTTCAGCAGTTTTTTTATCCATTTTTCTACCCCACGCGTTTATATACTACTTTAATATATTTTACCACATTTTACATATAAAAAGCAATGAACTGATAATTAATTTAAAAAACTATTGACATATTTAAAGCGTCGCATTATAATGAATGTATGAACAGTTATTCATATGTTTGAGGTAAATTATGGCAGAACACATACACGCAGACCACTGCAACACATCAACGGATCACATTCCCTGCGATGAAATGCTATATGATCTTGCTGAACTATACAAAGTTTTCGGCGATTCCACAAGAGTTAAGATCCTTTGCATTTTGTTTGAGGGAGAAATGTGCGTTCAGCATATTTCAGAAATGCTTTCCGTTTCACAATCAGCCGTTTCTCATCAGCTGAGAATACTGAAAGGAGCACGTCTTGTTAAATACAGACGCGATGGAAAAACTGTTTACTATAGCCTTGCTGACGATCATGTTCGCGAGATAATCGGCTGCGGCATAGAGCATATTTCAGAATAAATTATTATAAGGAGATACAATTATGACAAAGGTTTTCCGACTCACTGATATCGACTGCCCCGTTTGCGCAGGCAAGGTGCAGGATCTCATTTCAAAAATTGACGGTGTTAAAAGCGCAAGAGTTGATTTTCTCGTTCTCAAGCTCACAATTGAAGCTGAAGAAAAGGACTTCCCTGCTATCATGAAGCAGGCTGAAAAAGCTGTTAAGAAAATTGAACCCGATTGCGACATCGAAGATTGGGACTGATACTATATAGGTTTTGTTATGGCAAAAAAGAAAAAGAAATTTAACAAAACCCAAAGAAAACGCCTTGCCTCAATTCTGTCGGGCGGGGCGTTATTCATTTTGGGACTTATTTTCAGCATTTTAAAATTAGAAATTATAGGTGCCGTATTCTTTGTTGCGGCAGGTGCCGCAGCAGGCGCAATGTGCGTGATGAGGGCTATAAACGGTATTCGCTCCAAAAATTTCTTTGACGAAAATACACTTATGACAATTGCAGCCATCGGCGCAGTTGCCATAGGAGAATACCCCGAATGTGCCGCTGTTATGATTCTTTATCAGGTTGGCGAGCTATTTCAATCTCTGGCTGTTGGTAAATCAAGAAAGGCTATAAGCGAGCTTGGCAAGCTTTGCCCCGACACGGCAGAGGTTATGCGTGACGGCAGTTTTGTTGAAGTGACGGCAACCGATGTTTTGTGCGATGAGATCATAAGAATAAAACCCGGTGAACGTATTCCGGTTGACTGTATTATAACAAACGGAACTACCACCGTTGACACTTCCCCCGTTACAGGCGAAAGCCTGCCTGTTGATGCAGTTGAAGGCACCGCATTATATTCAGGTTGTATGAACCTGACCGGACTTATAACTGCCAAGGTTGTGCGCCCCGCAAGCGAAAGTGCGGCCGCAAGAATACTTAAGCTGACTGAGCAAGCCTCCGACAGAAAAACCGCATCAGAGGCATTTATCACAAGATTTGCCAAGGTGTACACTCCACTCGTTTGTATCATAGCCGCAGCAACCGCCTTTCTGATTCCCCTTGTTATAACCCTTTTTGGCGGAAACTTTTTAGAACAGTTTGCAATCTGGGGCAAAAAATCTCTTTCAATGCTTGTTATCTCCTGCCCCTGCGCGCTCGTTATTTCTGTTCCTCTTGGATATTTCTGCGGTCTCGGCAGAGCCTCTACTTCGGGAATACTTATAAAAGGCAGCGCTTTTATTGACACACTTGCAAAAGCTGACTATGCCGTATTTGACAAAACGGGAACCCTGACGAAAGGAAATCTTGCTGTTTGCGGATATAAAACGGCTGATAATATTACTGAATCTCAGCTTATGCAATACGCGGCATCCGCCGAAATTGTTTCCTCTCATCCTATAGCAAAAGCGATCTGCAATTATTACACCGGGGAACTTATCAATGCAACAGTTATAAACGAGATTGCAGGAAAAGGTGTTGAAGCAAAATTTGAAAATATAGGCGTTATAACAGTTTTCAGACCTGAAGAAGAGAAAGAAACAACTGCTGTTGAAGTTACTGCAAATGGCGAACACATAGGAACGATCTACTTCCGCGACGAGATCAAGGCCGACTCAAAAGAAGCGATACAGCAAATAAAAGCGCTTGGAATCAAAGAAACCGTTATTCTGACAGGCGACGGCACAAAAGAAGCTGAACGAGTTAAAAACGAACTTTCAGTTGACAAGGTATACTCGAGATTGTTGCCCGAAAACAAGCTTTCAAAAATTGAGGAGTTATGCAACAACGGTACAGTAATCTACGTTGGTGACGGAATTAACGACTCACCTTCCCTTGCCCGTGCAGATGCAGGCGTTGCAATGGGTGCCCTTGGAACAGATGCTGCAATCGAAGCGGCTGACATAGTTCTTATGGACGGCTCACCAAAACGACTTGCCGAAGCAATCAAGCTTTCAAAGAAAACCTATAAAACAGTTAAATTCAATATTATTATTTCTCTTGCAGTTAAAATATCAGTTCTCACCCTATCGCTTTTAGGCTTTGCAGGAATGTGGGGCGCAGTTCTTGCCGATGTAGGCATGTGCATAATATGCGTTTCAAATTCAATGAGACTGTTAAAAAAGTGATTCATATAGAAATCCCCAAGTTGCATTAATCAACTTGGGGATTTCTATATGAATTATCGTTTAACTATGTGTAGGGGAGGATAGAATCCTCCCGCATAAAACACAGTCATACATTTTACATCGGACGACCAATGGTTGCTCCTACGGGATATACAGTAGATTATATTACGTCGTATGGGTGTCACTTTGTGCGAACGTTATTTTTTTATTTAACAGTTGTTTGTGCTATAGGCGGGCAGATGATATCTTCCCCTACAGGACAGCAGTTAAATTATCGTTTAGTGTACCAAGCCTTCCCTTCTATAAGGGAAGGCTTTGAGTAACATAAACTATCGTTTCCTCACCAAACCCACTCAACGAAAAGTTATGCTTAATAGAAAACGGCGGGGAGTTAAACTCCCCGCCGTAGCTTTTAGGTTAATTTAAAGCCGTTAGTTATTAGTTACGATAAGTACCGTCCCAGTAACCGCTTGCATCAAGGTAGCACCAACCCTGAGAATCCTGAACCCAGTCGTTAGTTACCATAGCACCGTTAGCACCGAGATAGCACCAACCCTTAGAATCCTGTCTCCAAGCGTTGTTTACCATATGACCGTCAGCATCAATGTAGTACCAGTTGCCGCCGTCTTCTACCCATGTGCTGGATACCATAGCACCGTCCGCACCGAGGTAGCACCAGCCGCTGTTATCAAGCTGCCATGCGTTGGATACCATGTAACCATCCTTGCCAATATAGTACCACTTGCCATTTTCTTCTACCCACTGGTCATAAACCTGAGAACCTGTTGCGCCAAGGTAGCACCAGCCCACAGAGTCAAGCTTGAAGCAGTTAGTTACACAGTAACCGTTTTCGCCAACATAGCACCAGCCGAGGGAGTCTCTTACCCAAGAGTTAGTTACCATAGCACCGTCTTCGCCGAGCCAGCACCAACCCTGAGAATCGAGCATCCATTCGTTTGTTACCATGTAGCCTTCTCTGTCAATATAGTACCACTTGCCTTCGTGGAATACCCAGTTTTCCTTAACCTGAGAACCTTCGCTATCGAGATAGCACCAGCCCACAGAGTCTTTCTTGAAGCAGTTTGTTACACAGTAACCTGTTTCGTCAACGTAGCACCAACCCTTAGAGTCCTGAACCCATGTGAGAGTTGCCATAGCACCTGTTTCACCGAGCCAGCACCAACCATTGGAGTCTTTTCTCCACTGGTTGCAAATAGGAGCACCGTTTTCGTAGTAGTACCAGTAACCGTCGATCCATTCCCAACCATCATATACGGGAGCGGGAGCTTCAAACTCAGGAGTTTCACCTACTGTTACAACAAGTGCAACTTCATTGCCGTTAACGTCGATTACGTTACCTGCATCGTATGTTACTTCAAAATCAGCTGTGCCTCCGCCTACAACGTCGAATACAAGTTCAACCATTGTGCCTGCAGCTGCAATGTTTTCGAGCTCATCGTTGCTACCAAATACGTGGATAGCACCGTTTGCATCGTTAACGAGAAGTTCTTCTGCTGCAAATACATCGCCGGAAACGTTGTAGCTATTGAGAGCGAGAACTGCTTCGTTATAATCAAGGTCAAATCCGAATGACCAGAAAGGAGCGTTGTTTGTGTTAGCGATGTTGATGTATACATGATACTGACCATCGATCATTTCACCAACAACGTCCATCCAGATGGACTTGAGGATAGGATCAAAGTCGTTGCCGTTTTCAGGCATATTTTCGTCTGCTGCAAATGTGAACTCAACGTCAACAGGGTTTTCGTTTTCGTCAACACTTGTGTGGTTAGCAGGATCGTTATCCTTAACTACGAGATCAAAGTTAAAGTTAGCGTCGGGATCAAGAATTTCGAATACAGCTGTGAATACTGTACCGTTTTCGTACATATTACCAACTTCGTTTTCGCCGCCTGCTTCGCCGTATACTCTGAGCTTGCCGTCTTCAGCAAGGAATACATCAGCGTTTTCGAATGCGGAATCAGCGTAGTCAGCGCTTACGAACTTAATTGCATCTGTGTTATAAAGAAGATCAAGAATTGCAACTGCAAGACCTGCTTCGTTGTTGCTGAGATCAACGCTGATAACGAGCTGATCATCAACGATCTCACCGGAGATTGTGTAGTTTACGCTGGGAGCTACATACTTTTCAAAGCTGAGGTTCCAGTTGATTGTGCCTGCAGGAGCATTCCACTCGTCTGCGGGATCATACTTGTTAACCATAACTTTGATAACGTCGCCAGCTTCTACGTCGATAGACTCAGAGGAAACAACAGGATCATCATCGCTCCAGTGAGTTTCACCGTATGCATATGAAGTGAGGTTGTTTACGTTATACATCCAACCGGATGCATCATTCATTGTGATTGTTACTGTGCCCTTTTCTGTTGCTGTCCATTCGTAGTAGTAACCCTGGGATCCCTCTACGATTTCTGCTACATGATCACCGATTTCGATGATTTCGGGATTATCCATTTCACCGATTTCAGGAGTCTTAGCAAACATTGCATTTACTGTGATTGTACCAGCGGGGTTGTTCCATGCATCAGCAGGATCGTAAGTAGAAACCATAATTACAAGCTCGTCGCCTGCCTTAACTTCCACTTCTTCGCTGTATACGGGTTCTGCATCATCGCTCCAGTGATTATCACCATAAGCACTGGATGTTATATTGTTTACAAAGTACATCCAACCGAGATCTACCATAACGCCATCAGCGTCCATAGTATATGCACCGGGTGTGATATAGAATGTACCATCAGCAGGAGCTACTACCTTGTAGTAACGACCCTGGTTGCCTGCTGCGAGTTCAAACTCAGCATATCCCATTACACGTCCGAACATATCCTGGAGAACAAGCTCTTCAGGATTGTCCATTGTACCCTTGTTATCGGGAGCTTCGCCTGCTTCAAGGTTGAAGTAAGCTACGAGAGTCTCTGTTTCAGAATCGTTTGTGATAGAGAATGTATCAACATCAGCAACCATCTGGAATGTAGCTTCAAAGCTGTCGCCAGCACCTGTGATGGGCTGTCTGAGATACCAGATTGTGTAAGCACCTGTTGCACCAAGTGCTACAACAGAATTGTTAGCATCTGTAGCCTTAACATAAGCTGTTTCGCCGGGAGCTACTGTAACAGGAACTCTTACGTCACCAATGTTAAGAAGATAGGGATTTTCATAAGAACCGAGAACAGGTTCAACGGGATCTGTTTCGATGGGATCTGTTTC
>JAGAPL010000016.1 GCA_017623255.1 Clostridia bacterium | reverse complement strand
GTCCGAATATTTTAAGATTGTACTTTGCATATAAATATAATATTGTTGCTAGTATTGAAGGCGAAACAACATCCAAATTGTTGATTTGTAATACCTCCAAAAAGAGCATCGGCATACGAGTATTAAAGTCTATTTTAAAATTATTTATTATTGGTTTTGCAATTTTAATGTTATATGCAATGAATCAAGTAAGTTAGGGAAAATCCTCGGTTTTTGACCAGTTCTTTTTCGGACACGAATGACAAAAGAAAAAGCACACCAAAGGTGTGCTTTTTCTTTTACGCCTATGCGACTGGTGAGTCGTTACGCCTATCACCCGAAGGGGGATTATTATATTCAATGAAAACGAACGACCAATGGTCACCCCTACCATAACTTTCCCTTTTCTTTTGGCAAAGAAACTGCAAAAATGTGAAAAAAACTGTACAAATGGCAAAAAATGTGGTAAAATATATCAGTTTGGCAAATTGAGTTGTAATTACAACATCCACATTTTATTGGATAGGCGGTTTACAAATGAAAAAGAAAAAAAGAGCTAAATGGCTAAAATTCAGACATCGTATCGTCAGAAACGTTGCTTGTGCCATCCTGAAACCTTATTGCATTGTTAAATACGGGCTTAAGGTTGAACGCTTCAAGGAACAGAACGGAAGACAATATCTCGTGGTTTTCAATCACCAGACCGGCTTTGACCAGTTCTTTGTTGGCATGGCTTTTAAAGGCCCTATTTACTATCTTGCAAGCGAGGATATATTCTCCCTCGGTTTTATCTCCTCCTTACTAAGATATCTTGTTGCGCCCATTCCCATAAAAAAGCAAACTACTGATATTCAGGCAATTCTCAACTGCATCCGCGTTGCAAAAGAAGGAGGCACTATTGCTCTCGCTCCTGAAGGCAACCGCACTTACAGTGGAAGAACCGAATATATGAGCCCCGCAATAGCTTCTCTTGCAAGAAAGCTGAAGCTCCCAATCGCTATCTATCGCATTGAGGGTGGCTACGGTGTTCACCCCCGTTGGAGTGACGTTGTGCGCAAAGGCAAGATGAGAGGATACGTTGCTCAGGTGATTGAACCTGAAGAATACGCTTCCCTCTCCGATGATGAGCTTTTCGCAATGATCGAAAAAGTTCTTTACGTTGACGAAGCCGTTGCAGATGGCAATTTCTATCACAAAAAGAACGCTGAATATCTTGAAAGAGTGCTCTATGTTTGCCCCGATTGCGGACTTTCCACTTTTGAAAGCCATAACACTACGGTTAAATGCTTAAAGTGCGGAAAAGAGACTGAATATCTCCCCTCAAAAGAGCTTAAAGGCGTTGGATATGATCTGCCCTTCAGGTTTGTTGCCGATTGGTACAACTATCAGAAGGACTATGTGAACAATCTTAACACCCTTGAAAACTGCGATGCCCCTCTCTATGATGAGATGGCAAGCATTGCTGAAGTTGTTCCTTATAAAAAGAAGATTCCCTTGCAGGAAAATGCATCCGTTAAACTTTACGGTGATAGGATCGTAACAACTATTAATGAAGACGAAACTGCATTTCCTTTTGCTGAAGTTTCTGCTGTCAGCGTGCTCGGCAAAAACAAATTGAATATCTACCATAAAGACAAGATATATCAGCTGAAGGGCTCAAAGAGCTTTAACGCGCTTAAATATGTGAACCTATATTACATATATAAAAATATAATTAAAGGAGATAACAATGTCAAATTTTTGGGATTATAGTGTTTGGGGAGCAATTCTCCTGTTTGGAGTTCTGCTGGGCAGCCTTCTTGTTGGCAACATTCTCAAAAGACGCATTCCGTTTCTTAAAGAATCTCTTATCCCGACCTCCGTTATCGGTGGCATCGTTCTCATAATTGTTGCAGCTATCTACAAGGCTGTTACAGGTGAGGTTATGTTCGATTCTGCGGTATTCGGAGGAAAAGGAACCGATACTCTTGAAATGATTACTTACCATGCGCTCGCACTCGGTTTTGTGGCTTCTGCGCTTACAACATCTGATGCAAAAATGACAAAGAAGAGAGCATCTGAAGTGTTTAACACAGGTGTTACAACGGTTTCTACATATCTTCTCCAGGGCATTGTTGGTATGATCATCACAATGGTTGCAGCGCTTATTATCAAAGGATTCTTCCCTGCTGCAGGTCTTATCCTTCCCTTCGGATTCGGCCAAGGCACAGGACAGGCGCTTAACTACGGCAATATCTACGAAACACAGTTCGGTTTTTCCGGAGGCAAGAGCTTCGGACTCACAATTGCGGCTCTCGGATTCCTCAGCGCAGCTATAGGCGGCGTTATCCATCTTAACATTATGAAGCGCCGCGGCACACTTAAAATTTCAGGCAATAAGTACAAACACAACACTGATAAAATCGAAAGCGCAATTGAAATTCCTATGCAGGAAAGCATTGATAAAATGACAATTCAGCTTGCGCTCATCTTCATTTCTTATCTGATGGCCTATCTCCTTATGTACCTGCTTGGAAAGCTTCTTCCCGGAATGAAGGCAACTATCTTCGGTTTCAACTTCCTTCTCGGCGTTATTTCTGCAATGCTTGTTAAAGCTGTTCTGCAGTTTCTCCGCAAGCATAGAATCGTCAGAAGAAAATATACTAACAACTTCCTTCTCACTCGAACAGAAAACTTCTTCTTTGATGTTATGATCGTTGCAGGTGTTGCAGCTATCCGTCTCGATGTTCTTGAGCAGTACTGGGGCATTGCACTTATCCTTGGCGTTGTTGGTCTTGTTATAACATTTATTTACAACCGAATCGTTGCAAAAACGCTCTTCAAAGAGTATCAGGAAGAACAGTTCCTCGCAATGTACGGAATGCTCACAGGTACGGCAAGTACCGGTATTATTCTCCTCCGCGAGATTGACGGCGATTTTGAAACACCTGCAGCTGATAACCTTGTTTATCAGAACTTCCCTGCAATCGTGTTCGGATTCCCCCTTATGTTCCTCGCTTTACTTGCTCCCGTTAAACCCGTTCTCACAACCATCATTCTTGCAGCCTTCTTCCTTGTTTTGAACATCATCCTTTTCAGAAGCAAGATATTCAAACGTAAAAATAAGAAGTAATATGAGATAATTAAAAGCGGCGCATTTGCGCCGCTTTTTTGTTAAAGGTTGTTGTGTAAATTATTGTTTAGCTAACTAAGCCTTCTCCAGCGGAGAAGGTGGCCGAAGCACTTCAACGAAGTTGAACGTGCAGAGGTCGGATGAGGAGAGCATTTTTAAGTGATTGTAGTATTTTTCTCCTCACCCACCGCTGCGGCGGTCCCACCTCCCCGCTGGGGAGTGCTTTGGGTAACATAAATTATCGTTTTTCTACTAAAAAACCTCACTTATC
>JAGAPL010000086.1 GCA_017623255.1 Clostridia bacterium | reverse complement strand
AGCTCTGTCCGTAGGTTTCTTTATACAGGAAAGGCGTTGCGATCATAGCTGTGCCTTCGTTATTTGAATAATCAAAACAGTACACCACTTTTGCAAAGTTTGCAGGCGCAACTATTTTCATCATCAAGAACTGCCAGTCTTCAATTGCAGTGTTGCAAGAAATATGCTCAGTTTTTACATGAAGATCGTTTTCGTCATAAAACTTAACAAGCAATGTTGCGCAAGCAGCTCCACCCTTATTATCATTATTATCAAGAGGAACGGAATTAACCTTTGCCCAACAGCCTGCGATAAATATATCTCCTTCATTACCGCTGCCGCTTATATAAACTGACTGCTGTATTTTCTTTGCATAATTTGCATAGGCAGGGTCATTATTAAATGTTGCATATCGTCTGACTGCGGTAGGGGCATCTGAAGTTCTATCGTAAGATACAATTGCTCCACCGGTCCAACAAGATCTTACTGTATTTGAGGCAGGGGCAAACGTTGTGTTTTCAAGCAGATTGAAGCTGCCTGCTCCGCTGAGAGAGTCGTTCAGCGATCCTCCGCTGCGGTTACATTCTATCTGTATGTCGTCAACATATACCAAGCCACATGTGTCTGCCGGGAAATACACGCCTATATCTACACTTGTATCTCCTGCAACTATTTCAATAGTCGTTTGGATTCGTGTCCATTTTCCTATGTCAGTATATGTAACAGCACTTGACACACTGCTTGTTCGATAGCCCGAAGAATTGTTTACACTTATTTGCGCTAAAATTCCTTCTCCTGACAGCGTTGTGCCGTACTTGCTGACATACATAGAAAGAGTATAATTTCCTACTTCAAGTCCGGACACTTTTTGTGAAATAAAGGTTGCAGTTTGATCGCCTTCATTTCTTTCAAGCTTCATCACACCTGCATCTGTGTTACCTCTATCACTAACATAAGTTTTTGTGATAGCAGCTGTTTCAGGATAAACAGAATAATAGTTTATGGAATCAGCTTCATCAAATCCGGGATAAACTGCTCTGTTTTCTGATGGAGCTATTGTTTTTGATGCAAGCGTCAGCTTGTTTTCATATCCCTTGTTCTGATTATTAGCTACACCGTATTCATAGCTTTGTGCCCATGATGTTGTATGGTCAACAACACCTACGGTTAGTCCGTAGTTGTTAAACTGATATGATGCAGCTCTGCCGTCTATGTCGGTTATGGTTGTATAATTTGTGTTATAATCAAACGTAAAGCGCTGCAAGGTGTTGTTCATATCCAACGCGGGTTCTGCGTTTTCAAGCACAAGGCATGAATTTCCGGTTCCGTAAGACATGCCTGTAACGCGTCTGACACCGTTTACCTCACTGCTCTCTATATATGTTCTGTGCCCGTAGCCGTCGTATATAGCAAGAGGAAATCCGTTTCCGTCCCATCGTATCTGCGTTGCGCCTGTTCTTGATTCCCAATGAGTATCCTCATAGCAAAAACCAAAAACAATATTTTTGGTAGTTGATGTAAATGAAACTATTGCTTTATTACCATGTGGTGATTCTATGGTTGTATCCCATACACCGTATTCGAAACTTGTCTGCATAGTGGAAGTTAACTCTTTATTTCCTTCCACTATGTAGTCAATTACCTGTTTGCTTGGATCTGCTCCAACAAAACATATGCGGTTCCAGTTGCCGTTGGAGTCTTCTATATATACAAGACGTCCGTAATGGTCAAACTTATATTTGGTTTTATCTTTGGTCTCTAAAAGATATAGGTGGTCGGTAACCCCTTCCAACACAGTCATCGTCAGACCAAGACCGTCCTCGTCCTTATGTTCGCTGCCTTCTTCCTTCAGATAGTGCCTTGTTCCGTCGCTATCAACGAAACAATATTTGTAGTTTGCTATAACAGTCTCGCCAATCTTAAAAGTATTGTCGCAAGTTTCAATATTCATGTGATAATTGGTGCGCCAATTACCGAAGCCGCACTTGCCGCTATCCTGGCTGTTGTAGCTGTAAATAAGCGAAACTGAAACAGGCATATTGTTTCCGGATGATGAAACAAGGGGCTGAGTTATAACGGGATTTCCGTTAAAGTTGTTCACGCCAATGGTGCCAAAACGCCCTGCACCCATAGATGTGAACGTCCAGTAGTCTTCCACGCCTCTGAGATCACGGTAGGTGTAGATAAACTGGGGGCATGCATTCTCGTATCCTGCGGATGCTGAAATTGTACTATCATAAAACCTAGCAAAATTCTCAACACCGGGAGTTAATCCTGTCGCCTTCAGCGAAATACCGAGGTTGGGACTGTTACCTTCGTGCCAATCCTGAACAGCTTCTGTCATATCCCAAGTAACCCCCTGATTATGATAATTATCATAATTTGTATCGTTAACGATAGCAAAATCAATAATATCAGAATTATCTGACAAACTGCTGCCGCCTTCACCTAAGGTAATAACACCGGAAGAAGGAACATTCCAGTCTGTTGTGACTTTATATGCGTTGATCTGGATTCCATTTGGGCAAGAGGAGAAAGAAGCTCTGTAACCAATTAGCATAAGCTTAGCATTTATTATCTTGGTTGAACCTTTGGTCAGTACTTCGGGCAAAGCAGAATACAACATTGCCTGTACCTCCGGAGTTGTACCTTCGCCGCTCGATCTGTTTCCTACCTTAAGATATTTATATTCAATTCCATCATCAAGAGTTCCCACACTGTCCGCAAATACCGCTGTTGCATCCAGTATAGTTGCACTTGAACTGTTTGAAACAGGCGGATCTATAACAACAGGATAAACTCTCTCTTCGTCCTCAAGCCACTTCTTGTCGGGTTTGAGAGCGTATGTATATGTTCCGTCGGAATTCTTTTTCAGGCTCACCTTGATATCTTCGCTGATCTCGCCTGCAGCATCGTACATATACGGTGAGTTGATCTCAAAAACTTTATTCCCGTCGCCATCACAAAGCTGAACGGAATTATCATCCATAAGAACCGGAGTCAGTGTTTCTGAGCCAATTATAAACTCGTACTTTTTCTGAATCCCTGCTGATGTTTTGAGAATGATCTCTTCCTTGAGAGTGGTACCTGTAACAGTATATCTCAAATCAGTGTCATTAAAAACAGAACCGTAGGTTATTTGTGAACCCAGCTTTTCTGATGTCATCATCAACTGATTATGCTCTTCGATTGCACCGTCAATGTTATCAAGATATGCCGATTCTTCTTTTGTTTTGCCGTATATCTTCGCAAAGTCTTCATCAGCCATATCCTGAAGAGCTATAGCTTCACTGAGCTCGTTGATCTTCTTATTCTTTTTCTCTTTTGCTTTTCTTGTTCCTTTGGCTGCTTTTTCAGTGTCAAGTCTGAACATAACACTATGCTCACCATCGGAATATTCAACGGCATCCTCATCGCTGAGGCTTGAAGGAACGCTTATTTTTACAGGACCCGCCTTTGTTTCAAAGCGATCTCCATCAACACTCTGAAGT
>JAGAPL010000085.1 GCA_017623255.1 Clostridia bacterium | reverse complement strand
GTTAAAAACTCAGATGTTATAATGGTACTTGAAGCAGGACGCATAATCGAGCGAGGAAGCCATGACAGCCTCATCGCAGAAAAGGGTAAATACTATCAGCTCTATACAGGCGCATTCGAGCTTGAATAAAGCAAAAAGCCGGACGAAGATTCGTTCGGCTTTTATTTTTATATTAAGTTACCAAATTCTCAAAACGTGAGCTGTGAAATTTCTATGCGGCTGTCTTTGACAAAACGGTATATTTATGGTATAATATATGGGTATTTTAGAAAAAAGCAGAAGCAAAGGAGATAATGATGAAGAAAAAGCACGCCTTCAAAAAGGCTGTCAGCTTTATGATGTCAGCCGCCATTGTAACAGGCACGGTTCTCTCTGCAGGTATTTTCCTTGCGCCCCACGCGGACGCCGCAGATGCCACAGTTCAGAAATATGAACAGCAGATCGCTCAGTATGAGAAAACTCAGAATGAGCTTCAGGAAAAAATAAACGCTAACAAAAACGAAGCAGGCAAGGCTGCCGAAACCAAGGCATATCTTGACACCCTGCTCTTCACAATAGAATCAAAGATAGTAGCCTGCGAAGCCCTTGAAAAGGAGCTGGAAAAGTCCATCACAGAAACAAAGGGCGAGATCGAGATCTGCGAGGCTGAGGTTGAAAAATATTCCGTTCAGCTTACAAAAAGGATGCGTATGATGCAGGAGGGCTCTGCCGTAAGCTATCTTGAAATGCTTTTCGGAGCAAGCAGCATTGCAGACTTCTTCTCAAGACTTGAGCATATACGCACCATGATAGAATACGACAGGGAGCTTTCCCTTCAGTACGCTGAAAAGAAGACTGAGCTTGACACAAAGAAAGCAGAGCTTGAGTCTGCCGTTACACTTCAGGCAAATACACGCGCATCTCTTGAAAAGGATAAGGCAGAAACAGAAAAGCTGGTTGGCGAAACTCAAAAATATATCGATCAGCTTGCCGCTGACAAGGAAAAATATCAGGCGGAATACAACAAAGCAGCAGCCGCAGAGGCAGAGCTTGACAATAAGCTTACAGAATACCTCAAGAGTCTGCAGCAGCAGAATTCCTCTCCCGTTGTTGCCAAGGGTGAATACCTCTGGCCTCTCCCCGCAGGCAAGGGATTTATAACCTGCAAATTCGGCGGAAGCGACCCCAACAACAAGCCTCACTATGCTCTTGATATTGCAATCGCGGCAGGAACACCCATTTATGCCACAAATGAAGGTACCGTTCTTGTAGCAGGCTGGCATGACAGCTACGGCTACTACATACTTATTGACCACGGCAACGGAATGGCATCTCTCTACGCTCACTGCAGTGCCCTTCTTGTAAGCGCAGGTCAGCAGGTAAAGCAGGGGCAGACTATCGGCAAGGTTGGAACAACAGGCTTTTCCGAGGGCAACCACCTGCACTTTGAAATAAGAAAAAACGGCACAAGGACCAATCCCCTTAACTATATGGCGCCTCAGGCACCCGAATATATACTGTAAATAAAGAAGAGAAGACTCCGTTAAAGAGTCTTCTCTTTTTATAATGCTTATAAAATCACACTATCTCTATAAACTTATCTGTCAGTGCAATACCGCGCTTAGCCGCAAGGGAAGCGAATGTGGGATAGTCCATCTGCGCGTCACCGTCGGCTCCGTCGGAAATAGCTCTTATTGCGCCGAAAGGCACGCTGTTGATATAGCAAACGTGGGACATAGCCGCGCTTTCCATATCGCAGGCATCTGCGCTGAAGTTTTCAACAATCTTTTTCTTTGTTTCGCTGTCGGAAACGAATCTGTCGCCGCAGGCAACGGTGCCTCGCATATTAACGAGCTGAAGCTCCTTTGCCGCCTTTTCGATAGTCTCAACAACGTATTTATCGCTGTCAAAGAACACAACGTTGATGCCGGACACAAGACCTACGGGGTCGCCGATGGCGGATGTATCCATATCGTGCTGAACCGTTTTTTCTCCGATAACGATATCAGTTATATGAAGATTAGGATTAAGAGCTC
>JAGAPL010000015.1 GCA_017623255.1 Clostridia bacterium | reverse complement strand
TTGACGAAAGTGCGCTTCTGATGTTATACTATTCATGAAAATAGCTCCTTTTGTGATTGGTGGTTTTGTGGTTATTATCATTATATCACTTTTGGAGTCTATTTTCTTTTTTATTTGTCACCTATCAATTGTATCATAACATAGCTTGAAAATATAGTTTCGGTTTTTAACCTTGCCGATGGTTTATATTTGCTTTGACAAGCGCTTTCGTTTGTGCTAAAATACCTTTGTAAAGTCTTATTTAGTTCAAAGAAAGGTATCATTATGAACTACTTAGAATATTTTTATGAGATCTCTAAAATATCCCGTCCTTCAGGCAGCTGCTCTGAAATAGCTGACTATCTTTGCGATTTCGCAAAAGCAAACGGACTTGATTATACCCGCGATCATATGGACAACGTTATCATCCGCAAGGATGCAACTGCAGGATATGAAGACCACGATGCCGTTATGCTCCAGGGCCACACGGATATGGTCTGCTGCTGCGATGAAGGAGTGGAATGCGATTTTTCAAACGGCGTTGAAGTTATAAACGACGGTGAATATCTCACTGCCAACGGCACAACTCTGGGAGCTGACAACGGCATTGCCGTTGCGTATATGCTTGCGCTTCTCGAAGATAACACAATTGACCATCCTGCTCTTGAATGTGTTTTCACTTCCGATGAAGAAACAGGCCTTTTCGGAGCTGATGCTATAGATCTTTCTGCAAGCAAAGCAAAATATCTTATCAATATGGATTCTGAAGAGGAAGGCATTATCACCGCAGGATGCTGCGGCGGTCTTCGTATGAACATAGATTTTGACGGCGGCAAAAAAGAATTTGTGCCCGGTCCCGTATATTGTCTTACAGTGACAGGTCTTAAGGGCGGACACAGCGGTGTAAACATCGACAACTTTGTTGAGGTGCGCGTTAACGCCATTATTGCCGCAACTCACGCAATGAAGATCATGGAAGAAATTCCTTCCTATCGCCTCGTTTCAATTGATGGCGGCGAAAAGGATAACGCTATCCCCCGTAGCTGTACTATCACTGTTTGCGGCGGCAACTACGAACAGATGAAGAGCGCGGTTGACCTTGTTGCGCCCGGCATCGTTGCAGGCTCTCCCGAGGGAAAAGTGACTTTCGAAAAGATATCCGATGATGGAGCAGAAGCTTTCTCTCAGGAGTTTACAAATACTGTTATTGACTATTTCTGCGGTGTTCCCAATGGTGTTCTTGACCGTTGCCCCGATGAGCCCGGTCTGCCCCCCACGATTTCCGATAACTTCGGCGTTGTGAGAACAAACGGAAACGAAGTGAACGTGACACTTTCCTTCCGCGCTTATGATGATAACTACCGCGACCGCCTCAGCGAAAAGGCGGCTCATATTTCCCGTCAGCGCGGTGCAAAGGTTGAGATCGTCGGAAAATATCCCGGTTGGGATAAGACACCCACATCTGCCCTCAGAGATAAGATGTGCGAGGTTTGGAAAAATATCACAGGTGAGGAAATGAAGGTGCAGAGAATCCACGCAGGTCTTGAATGCGGTGTGCTTATTTCCAAACTGCCCCATCTCGATGCGGCTTCCATCGGTCCCGATATGAGCGACGTTCACACTCCCAAAGAAAAGCTGAATCTGGCATCAGCCCAGCGTTGCTACGGTTTTATTGTTGAATTGCTTAAGAATATATAAAAGAAACCTCTTGCATTAAAAATGCAAGAGGTTTTTGCTATGGAGATATTTGATAGCGGTAGGGTACGGCGCCCTCGACGTACCGTTTTTTAACACCATCATAAATAAATGACTGTTGAGATATTGCTGTTGATCCGGTTTTCACAGTCTCACCGAAATCTCGCCGGTGGATAGAGTTTTGATTTCTCCGTTTTCGCATATAACAAGTCCGCCGTTGCGGTCTATATCAATTGCTTTGGCGTTTTTGGTGAATCCGTTTTCAGTATAGGTGATATTCTCTCCAAGAATCATAGAGCGACTTCTGTAAAACTCCAGCCAGCTCCTGTCTCCCGGTTTTTCTGCATATTTCAGCAATCTTCGTGCGATGCTTGCGGCAAGCAGATTTCTGTCAACCTTTCCGATGCTGCCGGCTCTGCTTTTTATATCATCGGGGAATATTTCCGTTGTGCAATTGACTCCGATTCCCACAACGATAATATTCTGTTCTCCGCACGTCACAGCCTCTGCAAGTATTCCGCAAACCTTGCGACTGCCTGCATAAATATCGTTCACCCATTTGATCCTGCAGTTCACATTGCAAAGCTCCTCTATTGCCTCAGCCATAGCAACAGCCGCCGCGCTTGTTACGGTCACAGCCTCTGCCATTTCTGCCTTTGAAGCAAAAGCAAGACTCATATAAAGCCCCGTACCCTCAGGCGAATAAAAGCTTCTGCCAAGTCTTCCTCTGCCTGCGCTCTGGCCTTCAGCGCAGATAAGCAGGGGCATTTTTTTGCCCTCTCTTGCGCGCCTTTTTGCTTCGGTGTTGGTTGAATCAATATTTTTATATACACTCACGTCAACTCCCAAAAGGAGTTTTTCTATTTTTTCTTTACTGAGCATCGTTTAATATCCTGTCAAAAATCTCGGCGCAATGCTTATGACGATGGAGAAAATCTGCATAGTCGCCCTGCTTTTTATCGTCCCATGTGCTTTCTGCAACGGCAGGAAGTCTGTCCCTGAGGGCATCAAACTCAGCTTCAAGTCCGTTTTCCATATTTCCAAGGAAATCTCCCCAGGCGTTAAGCTGACCGCCTTTTATATTTTTATGGCTTTCAAGCACGAAATATCCGTTATAGTATGGCGAATCAGGATGAACTGCAGAAAACGTTCCCACATCCCATTTATAACATTCGTCCTTATCCCAATGATACTTTGGCACGACCACATAGGTGGGGCGCCATGAACAGTTTATAATATCAAACCCGTTTTTTATGAGGGATGTGGGAGTCTGATAGAAGTTTTCAAACACCATAACGGTCACGTCTTTTGTTATATACTCGTTGACTTCTTTGGTAAATCCTTCCCACACAACAGGCTTTCTGCCCATTTCAACAATTGTTTCTGCCATTTTATTGATAAAGTGAGCAAAAAATCTTTCAACAAGATGCCAATCGGGCCAGAAATAAGGCATAATTTCTTCCTTTTTGATTCCAAGCTCTCGACCGTAGCAAACGCTCTTTTCACACTTGTTCCAATCCATTATATCAGACTCATCCGCGCCTATGTGGATATATTCTGAATAGGGGAACATATTGCAAAGCTCGCGGTAAAGCTCCTGCATTTTTTTGATAGCTTCGGGATAAAATCCGATCAGCCCCTTTCCTTCGCTTTCGCAAAGATGGGGATATGCGGCAATGATAGCTTTGGAATGACCGGGAGCGTCAATTTCGGGAACGATCTGCACGCTTCTTTCGTGGGCATAATTAGCAAGTTCTGTAATTTCCGCTTCTGTGTAGTGATTATGTTCACTTGTTGCATGGGGCAGCACCTTGGAAGGCAAGGTATACGCCTGATCGTCGGTGAAGTGCAGATGAAGATATTTTATTTTGTAAAACCAGCAAAGGTCTATATATTTTTTTAGTAGTGGCAAAGGATGAACGTTTCTTGCGCAGTCTATCATAAGCCCTCTGTAGTCGTTGTCAGCTTTGTCGCGCATTTCAAAGCAAGGAAGAAATGCCTTTCCTTCTTTGATTTCCATAAGAATCAAAAGAGTTGCAAGGGCATAGTTTGCCCCTTCGTCACCGCCTGCAAATATCTCAACCTTTTCTTCGGTTGAAGTGATCGTATATTCCCCTTTTTCAAGAGACTCATCAAGGCAAACATTGAAATCGTTGCCCTCTGAAAAATCAATTTTCAAGGCCTTTTGAGCGTAGCTTTTGAAAACATCAATTGCGTCCTTGAAACTGCCGCCTATGGTCAAATCGTGGGCAAAAGCGGTGTTTGATATTATATTAAAGAACTTAGGTGAGGGTATCATTTTTTCACAGCAACTCATAACAAATTCCGTTCTGCCCCTGCGGCTTTGATTTTTTTCATTCTATCACATGAGAAAAAATATGTCAATGAAGTACTAAGGTTCGATATTTTCGGTGCACTATTGATAGTAGCGTTTTTTTTGTGATATAATGACATTGAAACAAGACTGCTAAGGTGAATATTATGAGAAAATTATGTATATTATTAGCTTTTATTATAATACTTTCTGTTTTATGTTCTTGTCACAAAGGCCCTGAGCATGGTACCATCGAAACAACAGATGTAACACAAACACAATTGGTCGCTGAAACTTTTGAAAATGAGATATCAGACGATTTTTATACTATAACATACAGTCCTCCAAAAGCTATTGAAAACTTCGATTGGAGCAAAACAACCGCTGTTGATGATGTAATGTTGGAACTTCGTGTTCCACAGCATATTGTTAATACCAGTGGTGAATACAATAGCAATTCATATATGGTATATAACGAAGAAAATCAAGCATTTGTACGCGGGTTTGAATTCAGTTTGCTTATAAAGGTTGAAAATGACTTCGTTATGAAAGAGGATGTTTACAATAAATTATATCCATGGCAAGAAGATATTTTTCTGACCAAAGAATATGAAATGACGAAAGGAACTTTGAACTCTGGTTTGGAATATGTAATGTTTGAGAAAAAAGATGCTAACAATAGATTTCGTGTAAATATATTTGTTCGTCTGTCAGAAAAATATATAATCAGCATTGATTATTCTGATGTTAGTGAATATTACAAGAATATATTTGAGATTTGGAATTCAATAACTATAAAAAAATAAGTAATCCACACTTTGTTCACCACGAGCACTCTTGATTACAGAGCATTTTTGTGTTAAAATACCCCTATGAAAAATTATTTATCAAACGAACAGTTCAGAGTTGGCTGCAGATGCCGCAGACTGCTCTGGCTTCAGGAACAAGAAAAAAACAAACCAATTGAATTCTGCCTCGAGCTTTCAGCTTTGGCGCAGAATTATGTATATGGCGGAGAAACGGTTTGGGAAACGGAGCTTTCGGAGAGATCGGAAGAAACCTTGCGTCTCGCCAAAGGAGGAGCCAAGGTTATCAAACGCCCTGCTTTTAAGGCAGGTGATGCTGTTGCCGTGGCAGACCTTCTGGTTTTGCATAAAGACAGCGCGGTTATATATTTCTCCTATCCTGCCCTTAATCCTCGCCGAGTTTTTTGCCGCGAGGCAGGCTTTATTATGGCTGCGGCAGAAATAAACGGTTTTGAAAACATCAAGGTTATGCTTCTTTTGCCCCGAAAAGAATTTGTGCGTCACGGCGAAATTGATCCCAGGGAGTTTTTTGCTGTATACGATATGAGTGAAGAAGCGAAAATGCTCAGGGATAAATCCTATATTTTCTCCAGAGTGCTGGGTGAAACTCTTGAATGCAGAGGCGAACCTGAGGTTGACCTTCATAAAAACTGTTTCAATCCCGATAGCTGCAAATATTTCGAGCATTGCACGAAGGATATGCCCTATCCCAACGTTTTCAAAGTGGCAAGACTTAATATAAACACGAAATTGCAGATGTACAATGAGGGAAAAATCGGATACGAGTCTTTGAGAAATGACAGCCGACTGACAGAAAACCAGAGAAAACAAATAAGAATGTCAATGGATAAGGTGCCCCCCGTTGTCAAGAAAAAGGAGCTCTCTGAGTTTCTTTCTTCACTTTGGTATCCCCTTTGCTTCCTTGATTTTGAATCCTGGCAGCCCCCCGTGCCTCCAAGCGATAATATGCATCCCTTTGAGCAGGTCGCTTTTCAGTATTCTCTTCACGTAATTGAAAAAGAGGGAGCACCTGTTATCCATCGCGAATTTCTTGCAGAAGGGGAAGCCGACCCAAGAGAAGCATTGGCAAAACAGCTTATTTGTGATATTCCCGAGGGCGCTTGCGTTCTTGCATATAACAAGCAGTTTGAAACAATGGTGGTCAGCGGTCTTGCAAATATGTTTGAGGATATGAGAGAGCCCCTTGAAAAGATCAGAGATAATATAAACGACCTGATGGCGCCCTTTCAGAAGAAGTATTATTATGATAGAAGAATGGAAGGCTCATTTTCCATCAAGGCTGTTCTTCCTGCGCTCTATCCCGACGATCCTGAGCTTTCCTATGACAATCTACCCGAGATACACAACGGAAGTCAGGCTATGCTTTCGTATTCAACCCTTGCAGACGAAACACCTGAAAGAGCGAGAGAAATCCGCCGTTGTTTGCTTCGCTATTGTCAGCTTGATACGCTTGGTATGGTGAAAATAGTTGAAAAACTGAGAGAAGCAGTTAAATGAATATTAAGTAGAGAGGATGCTTTTGGTATCCTCTCTTTTTGCGTAGTTGAGATAAACAATAATTTATCAGAAATTCGTATATCCTCTTGACAGGGCGGTCTATATATGATAGACTACTAATACAAAGAGGTCTACTATGGATAGACCAAAACAAACGGGAGGCAGCTATGGAAGAGATGAAGTTAGGAATTGTTGAGGCAAAATTTGCCGATATAATATGGAAATATGAGCCGCTTTCATCGGGCGAGCTTGTTAAAAAATGCGCATTGGAGCTTGACTGGAAAAAATCAACCACTTACACGGTGCTGAAAAAGCTTTGTGAGCGCGGAATTTTCAAAAACGAAGGCGGAGAGGTTTCCTCTCTCATTTCCCGTCAGGATTTTTATGCTCTCCAAAGTGAAAAGTTTGTTGATGACACCTTTGGCGGCAGCCTTCCTGCGTTTTTTGCAGCATTTACGAAGAGAAAAGCCTTGTCAGCGGAGGAAATTGCGGAAATACGCCGTATGATAGAATCATATGAGGAGGAATAGAATATGGAGAGCATTTTCATAAAGCTTCTTAATATGAGCATTTCGGCGGGTTGGCTTGTGCTTGTTGTGATCGCTGTGCGTTTTCTGTTCAAAAAAGCACCCAAGTGGGTTATGTGTCTTCTTTGGGCAATGGTAGCTCTGCGCCTTGTTTTTCCTTTTTCGATCGAGAGCGCGCTGAGCCTTATTCCAAGCACGGAAACTGTGCCTGACGAATTCTTGTTTCCGGGAATTCCCGAAATACATACGGGTGTAAATTCGCTCAACAGCGTGATAAACCCAATAATCGGTGAAACGCTTGCTCCAAATCCAATGACCAGCGCAAATCCTTCTCAGATATTGACGGCAATCGTCAGCAGGGTGTGGATCCTTGGCGTTATCGTGATGGCGTTGTATGCGATCATCAGCTATTTTCGTATTCGCTTTAAGGTCAGGATTTCCGCGCCTAAAGAAAAAGGGATTTATATAACCGACGGAATAAACACTCCGTTTATTCTTGGTATCATACGACCTAAAATATATTTGCCCTCTGAAATGGCAGAGGATAATACCGACTATGTTATAGCCCACGAAAAAGCGCATCTTTCGCGCCTTGATCATTTGTGGAAGCCTCTGGGATATCTGCTTCTCAGCATTTATTGGTTCAATGTGCTTATGTGGGTTGCGTATATACTGCTTTGTCGCGATATTGAAGTTGCCTGCGATGAAAAGGTGATTCGCCTCCTGGGAGAAGAAAATAAAAAGGCTTATTCTGAGGCGCTTCTCTCCTGCAGCGTGCCGCGAAGAATGATTGCCGCTTGCCCCCTTGCTTTTGGTGAGGTTGGAGTGAAGGCGAGAATCAAGAGTGTGCTTGATTACAAAAAGCCTGCTTTCTGGATAATCATTGCGGCTCTGGTTGTATCTGTGGTTGTGGCGGTTTGCTTTTTAACAGATCCACCAAGCCAAATTTTACCCGACACGGTTAGTATCGTTGACAGCGGCAGTGAGCTTGACGGCGTTTCAATTGAGATAAAAGAAATAGATCTCACAAGCGCTCAGCCTTATATAGAGGTCGTCTGGAAAAATAAAACTGTCAAAGGCGTATCTTTCGGAACTCCTTTTGATATTCTTTATGATAATAACGGAACATGGGATGATTGCAGAGCAACGGAAAGCGTATGGCACGCAATACTGCATTTGCTTAATCCTGTTTCAGAGAGAGAAGTGAAGTATAATCTCTATCACATTGATATGTCAAAAGAGGGATTGTATCGTATTGAAGTGAAGTGTTCCATTGATGATAAAAAAGAATATAAGCTTTGGGTTGATTTTGAACTAAGGGAAGGAGTTCCTTTCACAACCGTCAAGCAGTATAAGGCGAAAGAAACAGTATACGACAGCCCTGTATATTCTTCGGTAATAACACCTGATATGGCGCCTCTTTGGAAAATATCAGTTGTTTCAAACGATCTGTTTCTTGAGGAAAAGGGACGGAGTGACGTTGATTGGATCGCCCTTGGAGCAATGGTTGAAACCACACTTTCAAAGAAAAACTTTGATGATCGGCTTAATACGGTGCCTTCCTGGTCAGAAGACCATTCCCTTGAAAAACTGAAAAAGGAAAATAAGCGTGTTTGGGAGGCGGCCTTCTACTCTGATTATAGTGCGTATGATCTGTATATGCTTCTTGAGCAGGAAAACGGAGATATGTATCTCTGCATGGGCTCTCAGGGAGAAAACCACGATCTTGAAAACGCCTCATTCCGATGCATTTTCCTGCTTGAAAGCGTTGATGTGGGGAGCGAGGAAAATGTAACCGTGCGTCCGTCTCTTATATATAACGGCAAGCATTACGTTGACATATATGCTGCTGAAAGCAAACTGCCCGACAACTTCAGCTATGCAGGTGTTATCTCTCCTGAAATGGCAAACAACACGGGTCTTGAAGGAATGAGATATTTCACAAATGAGGATGACGATTATTATTTCTACGTTGAACACATAGTTGATGGAAAAACCATGTACAAAATGTGGGATGCAGGCAGAACATATGCTGCTCAGGCAAATGTGATGAGGTATATTTGCAAGGATACAGTTGACTTTGTCGCACCGTCGGTCACGCTTTATCCCGACAGCCATAAGTTTATGTTCACCTATTCGGGATTTTCAAGCAATATTCCCATTGGCACATATGAACTGACAGAAGAAAAGCTCACATTGAATGTGAGCGGAAGTGATGATGTATATGTTTTTAAAGTGAACGGTAACAACCTCTATTTTGATGCCGAAAGCTCAGCTGACTTGCCAAAATATAAGTATTCTAAGGAGAGCGAACCTCAGCATCCCTTTGAGGATGGCGCGAATTTTTCCAGAGTGTTTGATCTGCAGCATTCCTATGACCTCATAAAAGAAGTTGGAGAGGGAGATATTGATGGCGACGGAAAAATCGAGCGCCTTCAGATCGGCCCGGGTCCCACATCGGGAATATATACCTTCACTGTAACTGCAACGGAAAACGGAGAAAAAGAATATTTCAACATTTTTCAAAGCGAGTTTTTATATACTGCTTTTATGAGGGATAAAAGCGGCAAATTGTATCTCAGAGCTGAAACGCAAATGGCAGAAGCTACAGTCCATATGTATGAAATAACCGTTGAGGATGGAAATATAGTTCTCAGCGAAAATGGAGAAAAAATGGCATATTGGGGAGAGCAAGGCCTTGATTCAAGCTGGCTGACAAGGTACGAAGAATAAAAATATTAAAGATCGTAGGGGCGACCTGCGGTCGCCCGTTATCAAAC
>JAGAPL010000084.1 GCA_017623255.1 Clostridia bacterium | reverse complement strand
GAACTTTAACTGCAGATTTTGCCATTTCATAGCCTCTGCCCTTTGGTTTATCGGGCTGGGTTACAACGCCTACAACGTTATGACCTGCTGCAAGTATCGCTTTGAGACACTGTGCCGATATATCGGGTGTGCCCATAAAAAGAACTTTCATACTCATTCTATTTCAAGGTCCTCCGGATCAAGCATTTCGATTGCGTGGTCTGTGTAAAGAATACCGTCAAGATGGTCAATTTCATGACAGAATGCTCTTGCTGCAAGGCCTGTACCTGTGACTGTATATTCTTCGCCGTGGCGGTTAGTTGCACGAACTGTTACCTCCATAGGACGATCTGTTACGCCCCACTTGCCGGGCAAAGAAAGGCAACCTTCTATCTCCTGCTGATTACCCTTGCGATCAATGATCTCAGGATTGATAAGCTCATAAAGCTGACCGTCTTCAACTTCAACAAGGGCAATTCTGCGGCGAACACCAACCTGGGGAGCCGCAAGACCTGCGCCGTTTGCATCGTGCAGTGTTTCTATCATATCATCAAGCAAAGTGATGATTCTGGGTGTGATCTCTAAAACGGGGCGGCACTTTCCGCGAAGAACGGGATCGCCCTCTTTAACAATATTAAGCTTTGCCATAACATTTCTCCTTTTATCAAAGTCCCGACGGGTTAAGATCCGCCGTGACGGTTATTTTTCTCGTTGATCTCATTCCAACCTCGCGCAGCAACTGACTTATCATAGCTCTGCTTCTCTTGGCAAGGCGGCATTTTATTATAATTCGCATACGATAGCTGTTTTGCACCTTATAAACGGGAGCTTCAAAGGGACCGAAAACCTCTGCCTCAACATCCTTATAGTCATTAGTGAGCATTTCGCGAAGTCTCTCCGAGACGGCATTTGAGCCTGCTGAAAGCAGCGCTTCATCTCCGCTTATAATATTGATCGCTGCTATATCGCAGAAAGGCGGAAACGTTAATGCACGACGCACTGCTATCTCGCTTTCGTAAAAGCTTTTATAATCCTGAGACGCCGCCATTTTTATTATGGGAGAGTCCGGGTTACAGGTCTGAATAACTGCAATTCCTTTAGTATCGCCCCTGCCTGCGCGGCCTATAACCTGAGTCAGCATTGCGAAGGTTCTCTCACTTGCTCTGTAGTCGTCAAGGAAAAGACTTCCATCGGCATTCATAACTCCAACAAGGGTCACATCAGGGAAATCATGTCCTTTTGTTACCATCTGCGTTCCAAGCAGAATATCTGCCTCTTTGTTTCTAAAGGCTTCAAGTATTTTATCATAGGCCTGCTTGGTGCTGGTGGTGTCCATATCCATTCGCATTATACGGGATGTGGGAAGTAGCTTTGCTATTTCCTCCTCCGCCTGCTGAGTTCCGCAGCCAACAAAGCGGAAATGCTCTGCCTGACAAGTTGGACAAATATTGGGCACCGGAGTTTTATATCCGCAATAATGGCAGGAAAGGCTGCCCCTCTCCGCTCTTCTGCGGAAATAGTCCTCAGCGCTTTCAGCATTACCAAGTGAACGGTGGGTATGGTAAGTCAGCGAAACTGAGCAATGAGGACATTTCACCGCCTCACCGCATATTCTGCAGGAAACTGCGCTGTTATATCCTCTGCGATTTAGAAAAACTATTGCCTGCTTTTTGTTTTTCACCGTTTCAAGCAGTTTTGCATAAAGTGACACCCCGATGGGAGATGAATTTCCCGTATCGCGATCAAGGCGCATATCGCTGATGATAACATCGGGCAAAACTGCGCCGCCATAGCGATTATTCAATTCAACAAGGGCATACACTCCGCTTTTGGCCTTATAATACGACGCAAGCGATGGAGTTGCCGATGCCAGCAGCATCAGAGAATTTGTTTTTCCGCAGCGATATCTTGCTATATCGTGGGCGTGATATTTAGGATCTGTATCTGATTTATATGTGTGCTCCTGCTCCTCGTCTATAACTATCATTCCGAGGTTTTTAACGGGGGCAAATATAGCGCTTCGCGTGCCGATAACTATATCAGCTTCACCGCTTCGTATTCTTCTCCATGCGTCATATTTTTCACCCTGAGAGAGTGCAGAATGTATCACCGCCACTCGCTCTCCGTAACAAGAACAAAATATTCCAACTGTTTGGGGAGTTAGGGAAATCTCGGGAACAAGGATTATAACGCCCTTTCCCTTTGTTATCATATGGTCTATCATTGCCTTGATAACTCTTGTTTTTCCGCTACCCGTTACTCCGTGCAGCAGAGCTGCTCTTGCCTCGCCGCAATCCGAAAGCTCTGCAAGAACTTCAAATGCCTTTTTCTGTTCTTCTGACAAGGAAGAGTTTTCATAAACATCTTTTTTATCGCAGGCAGCAAGATACGGGTTTCTGTATATTTCATTTTTGGTTAACGTAACAAATCCCTTTTTTTCAAGGGCGGAAAGCTGCACTCTGGCATCTTTTCCGATATAGCTGAACAGTTCTTCGCTATCCGACTCGCCAACTTCCGCAAGACGCGAAAGCATTGCTGCCTGAAGCGGACTGCGTGAGCATTTTTCGGCAGCCTTTATGGCTTCTTCGGGAGAGACCCTCAGCGCCACCTTTGTCATATACTTTATATTTGAGGACTGCTTCACCTCTGCTTCTTTGCCGAGCAATCCAAGTCTTATAAGTGAAGCCGCAAGCGCCGCAGTTTCTTCTCCGAACTCATTTCTGAGCACACCTGCTGACACCTTGCCCCTTCCTTTTACAAAGCTATAGAACACAAGAGCTTTTTCCGAAAGTTTTTTCTCTTTGGAAGAATTCAGTTCTCCCGAAACGTAATAATAAAAATTGAGTTTTGACATTGCGGCTGACGGAACTACTGTTTTTACTGCTTCACCAAAGGTGCAAAGCGTATAATCGCACATAAATCGGCAAAGAGCAATTTCCTCTTCCGTCAGAACAGGGCTATCCGATGAAACTGAAAAAATAGGCTTCAGCTCTCTTTCAACATCCTGCTCACCTGTTACATCAGTTACAACAGCGGCGCATTTTCTGTTTCCGCGCCCGAAATTTACATTTACAAGGCAACCGGGAACAACTGCATCTGAAAGATCTGCAGGAATATAGTATTCATAAACTCTATCCCCATGATATGGAACATCAAGGATTCTCACCTTTGCATATTGTCCGCCCACAAAATGCGCCTCCTTTCGCTTTTTTATCTAAATCAGCCTGCCGCCGTTTCGGCAGGCAGGCTGACTGGTCCTTTAAAGTTATTATTCTTCAACAGCCTCAGCAGCAGCCTTTTCAGCCTTTGCTCTTTCAGCCTCTGCGATAAGTTCATCGTCATAGCCAACGATTGCGAAATCGCCTGCATAAAGATGATTGATAGCTGTTTTTACAGCCTTATCATCGCGATACTCGCGGTTGATCATATTTGCAACGGACTTATCTGTTTCCTTGTTTGCAACTCTCTTTTCAGCAATTTCTCTCTGCTTCATATATTCGTCTGTAATCATTCTTGCGCTCTTTGCTGTTGCAATAACAAGAGTGTAGCGATTGAATCTGTCTTTTGTAAGATCCTGAATGGAAGGTACTATCATTTTATTTTTCTCCTTTTCGGTTAGTTTTCAAGAAATTTATCTGTTATATATGACATTCGCGCACTTTTGTTTCTTTCGGCGCGGATTATTTCACGAATTGTTTCGGCGCATTCTTCAACGCCATCATCCTCATTGACAACCACATAGTCGTAGGAGGTTGCAAGCTTTATCTCCTCTCTTGCTCTTGCAAGACGGTTTGATATAACCTGCTCTGTTTCTGTTCCTCTTCCGCGAAGTCGCTCTTCAAGCTTTGACACGGTGGGTGGGATGAGCATTATCGTTACGGAATCGGGAACAAGACGCTTTATTTGAGACGCTCCGTCAACTTCTATCTCAAGAATAAGATCTCTGCCCTCACCTGTTATACGTTCCGCTTCTTTTTTGGGAGTTCCGTAATAATTTCCGCAATATGATGTGAACTCAAGAATTTCTCCCTGCGCCACCATATCTTCAAAATCATCTCTTGTGATAAAGTAATATTCTCTGCCGTCCATCTCTCCCTCGCGGGGCGCTCTGGTTGTTGCAGAAACTGAAAGACTCACTTCGGGCATTATTTCACGCAGGCGCTTTACAACTGTACCCTTACCGCTTCCGGAGGGACCTGATATAACCACAAGGGTTCCTTTACTCTGCATCGTCGTGAACCTCCTCACCCATCATTCTTGCTGCAATCGTTTCTGTTTGAATTGCTGAAAGAACAACGTGATCACTGTCAGTTACTATAACTGCTCTCGTTCTTCTGCCGCTTGTGCAATCAAGCACTCTGCCCTCATCTTTAGCCTCCTGAATAAGACGCTTTGAGGGAGCGCTATCGGGACCGATCAGCGCGATTATACGGTTTGCGGCTATCATATTGTTAAAGCCTATATTGATAAACTTCATAGCGTTACCTATCTGTATTATAGCAGTTTTCCTTATTCTATATTCTGGATCTGCTCTCTGATTTTCTCAAGCTCTGCCTTGATATCAACAACAAGGTGCGCTATTTCAGCATTTGAGCATTTTGAGCCGATAGTGTTTGTTTCTCGGTTCATTTCCTGAAGGAGGAAGTCCAGCTTTCTTCCTGCAGGTTCGGGACTTTCTGCAATTTCACGGAAGGTTTCAAAATGGCTTGAAAGACGGACAAGCTCTTCGTCAATTGCTGCTTTATCCGCAAAAACCGCAGCCTCTGTGAGAATTCTCTGCTCGCTTATTTCAACGTCAAAATCTGCAAGGAATTTCTTGATTCTCTCTTCAAGCTTTGCGCCATATCCCTGAATATCGTTTGCGGAAATTTCTGCTATCTTCACTGTGACAGCCTTAATTCCCTCGATTTTTGCATAGATATCCTCCATCAGTCTTGCGCCCTCTGCCTCACGGCGTTCAAGGAAAGCATCAACTGCGGGAGAAAGAACGCTTTTAACGTCCTCCCAATCGCGCTCAGCATCATCTTCGGGCTTTCTCATAGAGAAAAGCTCGCGATTTCCGGCAACTCTCATAACTGAGATATCATCACGAAGATTAAATTCATCGCGAAGCGCTTCAAGGGCTGCTATATAGGAAGCGGCTGCTGCGCGGTCCAGATAAACCTCGCTGCCTGCCTGTTCAAGCACGTCAACGCCTATATATATTTCAACCTTGCCTCGCTGGATACCTCTGGATGTGAGATATGCCTTGATTCTCTCCTCAAGGAAAGAATACATACGGGGCAGCTTTACTGTGCAATCCATATATCTGCTGTTTACAGATTTGATCTCAGCTGTTATATCCTTAGAGCCGTCTGCAGAGGTGTTTCTCGCGCGGCCGAATGCTGTCATACTCTTAGGCATTGTACTGTGTCATTCCCTTCCGGGTATAGTACCCGATTTTATATTTATATCCTAGTAATTATATAACACATTTTAATCTTTGTCAACTTTTTTTACTGGACAAACCGCCCAAAAAACGCCTGTTTTAAGGCTTTAGTTATGGTTTTTACATATAATGATTATAATCGCAAAAAATCCTGCATTTTGCTATGCAGTATTTTTCAGCTTGTCCATAAAGTTAATCGAAAATTATTCAAAATATAATCCGTAGGCGACGGAAGTGCAGGAATGCACGACCAAGCCTACACCTTGCGGCTTTGCGAGTGTCAGAAGCGTAGCGGATTGGAACGAGACGCGAGTGTACAAAGCCTTTGTCGGAAAAAAATGTAGTTTGTTCGACAGACTAAAAAATCCTGCATTTTGCAATGCAGGATTTTCAGATTATTACTTATTAAGAGCAGCAAGCGCTTCGATGATGCCCGCCTTACGAGCCTCATATTTAGCAAGCTTTTCGCGTTCAGCGTTTACAACCGCTTCGGGAGCGCGAGAAGTGAAGCTCTCGTTTGCAAGCTTTCCGCTTGCTCTCTTGATCTCAGCTTCCATTGTTGCAAGCTCTCCTTCAAGGCGCTTTCTTTCAGCTTCGAAGTCAACGATATCTGCCATAGGAATATAGATAGTTGCGCTGTCGGTGATGATCTGAACTGCGCCGTCTTCACTGAAGCCATCAACCACCTGAACTTCAGAAGCAGATGCAAGGCGCATAAAGAATGCAAAGCAGGAAGGCGCAAAAGCATCTGTATCCTTAGTTACGATATAAACCTTAGCCTTACGTGAAGGAGGAACGTTCATTTCTGCGCGGCGTGTACGGATTGCGCGAATAGCATCAATAACCTTATCCATATTTGCAACATCTGCAAAATTGAGAGCATCGTTTGCCTTGGGATAGCTCTGGATCATAATGCTTTCGCTTGTTCCGGGAAGACCGCCGTAGATCTCCTCTGTGATGAAAGGCATAAAGGGATGGAGCAGTTTGAGGGTTTCGCGGAGAACGTATGCAAGTGTGTTCTGAGTTACCTTTGCTCTCGCCTTATCATCACCTGTGAGGGATGCCTTTGCAAGCTCGATATACCAGTCGCAATATTCGTCCCAGATGAAGTTATAGAGAGTGGAAAGTGCAACACCGATCTCAAAGCTTTCAAGATTTGTGTTTACGCTTTCAACTGCAGCGTTGAAATGTGAAAGGATCCACTTATCTTCAGGCGCAAGTTCACTCTCGGAAGGAAGCTCGATATCTTCAATATCAAGATTCATCATAACGAATCTTGCAGCGTTCCAGAGCTTGTTTGCAAAGTTGCGGGCTGCTTCGATCTTTTCGTCAGAGAAACGCATATCGTTTCCGGGGCTGTTACCTGTTGCAAGAGCATAACGAAGGGCGTCAGCACCGTACTGATCAATGATTTCAAGGGGATCAATACCGTTACCAAGTGACTTGGACATCTTGCGTCCCTGAGCGTCTCTTACAAGTCCGTGGATGAGAACTGTGTTAAAGGGAGCCTTACCTGTATATTCAAGGCCGGAGAAGATCATTCTGGAAACCCAGAATGTGATAATATCATATCCGGTTACAAGTGTGTTTG
>JAGAPL010000083.1 GCA_017623255.1 Clostridia bacterium | reverse complement strand
TTTTGCGGGATGCTTTTGCATTTAATTAATCGCAGATCTTAATTGTAACAACGTCGCCCATTCCGCTTTCGGGAAGGAAGAATGTGGGAGTGTTCATCAGGCTGTCAAAGGTTTCTGTGTAGCCTTCAGCGCCTTCAATTTCAACTGTACGCTTGCCCTGTCCCTTATTTTCATAAGAGAGGGTTACCTTGGAGTTCTTAACGTTGATCGTGATCTCGCCGCTTTCTGCAGGGAAGTATGCGGGAGTCTGGATTCTGAGTCCTTCAAGGTTGGGATGGATACCGAAACCGTAGCGGATCGTTTCCTTGACGAGAACTGCGCCTGAACCTGTGTGCCAGTCGCCCATGGATTCGCCGTCCATTCCGTAGTCAGCGTTTTCACAGTAGGAGTTGGGCATAACGAATGTGGACATTGTGCAGTTGTCGTGAGTGATAACAGCGGTCTTTTCGATTTCGCTCCAAGCTCTTTCGCCTTCGCCCATTTCAAAGAGAGCCATTGTTCCGAAAAGGCTTCCGTGAGCGTAAGCGCAGGAGTTTTCGTATGTGCCGGGAACGATGTTTGCAATACGTCCAACGCCCTTACAGTCAGAGGGGAAAGCAACGTCGAATGTCTTGAGACCGTACTTGGAGGAAACAGCGTCCATACAATTCATAATGGAAGCTTTGAGAGAGGGATCACGAGTGAGGAACTTTGTGATAGCCCAGAAGGAGTTGGAAGTGAGGCTGTAACGGGCTGCACCGTCGGGGTCACACCATGAACCAACCTTATAACCGATCTTATCGCCCCAGCCGTGAATGATCTTTCTTTCGCCCTTATCGTTTGTAACGATAGCGTGCTCCTCAAGGCCTTTTTCGATCGCCTTAGCTGCAGCTGCGTAAGTTTCGCAAAGTTCGGGATGCTTGCCGATCCTTGTAAGGATCTCGATCATTTCGCGGCAGTTCTGATAGAACTGAAGAGTTGCCATAACCGTAACGCCAGAACCGAATTCTTCTTCGCCGGGAACCTCGGGATCGCCGAGTCCGTCAAGAGCGTCGTTCCAGTCACCGAAGAGAACGCGAACGCAGCCTGTGCCGTATTCGTGGTCGATCTTTGAGAGAAGGTAGTTCATAATTCTGATAAGGTGGCAAAGAACGCTGTCCTTTTCTTCGCTTCTCTTAGCGCTTGTCCAGATCTCATCCTCGCCTGCTTCAATATATCCGCAAACCTCATCGAGAATAGAATAGTCACCTGTGTATGCAAGGTATGTATAAACTGTGGAAATAACCCAAACGCCCTGGTCGATATACTTTTCAAGTGAAACGGGAACGGGAGCTGTGGGATCGTCGGGAACGGAGAACATTCTGGGGGGACGGCCTGTAACGAGAATACAGTTGAGCGCGTTAAGGATCTTTTCGCGGCTCAGCTCTCTCTGCCAGATAAGCGCGCCTTCAAGCTGCTGGAAAACGTCACGGATGCCCAGATAGGAGCCTGCGTAGTTTTTGCCGTGTGCGCAAACGCTTGTCTGCTTCTGAACGCTGCGGAAGAATTTGTTGAATGTTTCTGCATCAAACTTTTCGCCCTTCCAACCGTTGAAACGAACCTTAAGATTGTCAAATGCGCTTTTTTCCTTTGCTTCGATGTCAGCAAGCTCGCTGTCTACTGCGTCCTTGTTGATATCAAGGTCAAGATATTTTTCAACGTCAGCTTCGTTGTAGCAGAGAACGAGCTCGTAGTCAACGCGAACGCTTTCGCCTGCGTCAGCACTCATATGGAAGATATCAGCGTTGCAGGGCAGGTCGGTCGTTGCTGTGTTGGAAGCTTCTTTTCTGAAATATCCGCGGCGCAGAGATTCGGAGTTAGCAATGGAAAGTCCCTTTGCGCCCAGGAAGTCAACTCTTGCAGTTGTGCTGCTGATCTTTGTTGCCTTTCCTTCAGTAACCTTCTTTGCAACCACAAGGCTGTCAAACTTAGCGCCGTTTTTGCTTCTGAGAACGGTTGTGCCGTTTTCATATCTTGTAGCGTATTTTGTGAGGCGATCCCAGAACTTTTCAAATTCGTTGTTTCTGAGCATAGCTTCCATAAATGAAGCAAGATAGAATTCTTTTGCTGTGTCGGAGCAGTTGATGCCCATAAGTGTGAAGTGAATATGCTTCTTTGTGTCAAGGTGGAGGCGGAGAGCAAACACCATTTCTCCCTGCTCAACGATGCAGTAGGCACTCTTGAGGCCGTATACGATATAACGGGAAATACCTTTTTCCATAGCCTGACGGGAAGCGCCTGTGATGGAAACGGGTTCGAATTCGCCTTCCTCGTTTTTGAGAGCGCCGTAGAAGCTCACAGCTGATTCTTCACCGAAGTTAGCTGTTTTGAAAATATTGAATGTGCTCTCAAGCGCATCAATAAAGCCTGTAGAGCGAAGCCAAACCACCAAACCGTCAGAATCGTAGGGGAATCTGCTTTCGCCGATTTCGCGCTTGCAGCAAACTACCTTGTCGTAGTCAAGATAAAAGCTGTTCTGGGGCAGCTTGCCGCTGCCTTCTTTTTCTGCTTTTTTAATTTCAGCAAGCAGAGAAAGTACAGTATTCTTGTCCATAATTTCCTCCGTATATAAAAATATAATTACCTGACTTAAATATACCACAATATCCTGCTGAAATCAAGGCAGTTATAAATTAGTAAAAGATTTTTTCGAAAAAATATATGTACAAGCGGCGAAAAATATGTTATACTGTAGATAATAATGCCTGTATTATGCCTATTGGGCAATATAGAAAACAGAAAGCGAAAACGCGGAGTTTTCTGCGTTGCGGATTGATAATGGAAGAAAACAAGCAGAAAAAGCAGGGAAACCGTTATAACGGCGGCAAAGGCCCGTCCGGCAACGGCAAGCGCCCTGAGAAAAAGCAGTTTGACTCTGAAAAAAATTATGCTTCAAAGCCTGCTGATGCGGAGAGAAAGTATAAGGATCATTCTCAGAGCAAACCTAAAAATAATAATAAACGCCATCAGGGCAGAAACGGCGGACGCCGCGATGCAGCACGGGAAGCTTTCAGCGATGTTAAAAGCTTCGGCGGAAACTATGTGAAAACTTATAACGACTATGACGAGGACGACGCTATCATTCCTCTTGATGCTTACGGCAGTGAGGATCGCCAGGAGGAAACGAGCATCGTTGCCGGCAGAAATGCCGTTCGCGAACTGCTTCGTTCTGAGCGTAGCGTTGACAAGCTTTTTGTTAAAAGCGGCTCCAGAGAAGGCTCCCTTGTTGTTATCGTAACAGAGGCTATCAGCCGAGGGATCCCCGTTATAGAGGTTTCGGGCGAAAAGCTGGATAATCTTTGCGAAGGAGTTAACCATCAGGGCGTAGTTGCTTTTGCGGCGCAGAAGCAGTATACGGATATTGAGGGGATTCTTAAAATCGCAGAGGAAAGAGGCGAAATGCCCCTTGTGGTTATTGCCGATTGCATTGAAGATCCCAGAAATCTGGGCGCGCTTATAAGATGCGCAGAGTGCGCAGGTGCCCACGGAATCATCATTCCCAAGCGTCGCAGCGCAGGCGTAACAAGCGTCGTTGCAAAGGCGTCAGCCGGAGCAATTGAGCATATGGCCATAGCAAAGGTTTCAAACCTTTCTCACACGGTTGAGGTGCTCAAAAAGAGAGGTCTCTGGGTGTTCGCATCCGAGGCAGGCGCAACTCCTTATTATGAAGCGGATTTCAAGGTTCCCGCCGCTATTATTTTCGGCAGCGAGGGCGCAGGAGTCAGCAGAATGCTTAAGGAAAAATGCGATTTTCTCATTTCCATTCCCATGTATGGAAAAGTAAACTCACTTAATGTGTCAACTGCAGCGTCTGTAATTCTTTGCCATGCGGCAAGAATACAGCACTCCTGATAAGATAACGCTTAAAAAGCGAGTCAGAACCCCAAATTCATTTGTAAACAGAACGCCGCATAAGCGGCTGAAACGGAGAATATATGGCTGACAAGAATAAAAACGAAATAACCGCCAAAAGCCTTCTGAGCCGACTTCGCTCAGGTAAGGATGAAGAGGCGAAGGCACCCGTGGAGGAAAGTCTTCCCATGGAGGAAGATCTTGTAGCTCCCGATCTGGGATTTTATGATGACAGCGAGATCTCGGCTGAAGCTTTTGCAGAAAATTTTGAGGCAGAAGCGCCTGTAGAAAACCTTGAAGCTGAAGCTTTTGCAGAGCAGACAGCAGAAGCGGAAGAGGTTCCTGAAGCTGAGGCTGAAGCGGCTGCGTTTGAAGAGTATGCAAACGAGCCTATCTTTGAGGAAGTTCCGCTTGACTCAGACGAATTTGAAGAATTTGCTGATCTTTCTGATGAAGAAGGCGCATTTGAATATGCAGGCGAGGATTATGCCGCGTATGAAGAAGAGCCCTTCCAGCAGACAATGTCCACAATTGACAGCATCAACGTGCTTGAAGTGGCAGAAACCAGCGACGACTTTGATAACGACCCTCTTGAAAGCGAAGTGGGTGAAGAAGCTTTTGAAGAAATAGACGAAGAGCCTGCCGAATACGACGAAATTGCAGATTTCGAAAACCTTGTGTCAGAGGTTATGAGCGAAAAGGGCGAAGTCGTTGAGGATTTCAGCAACACGGATATAAGCCTTATGGTTGCTCTCGGTATGGAAGATGAGCTTGCAAAGAGCATCGGCGAAGAGGATGCCGTTCAGATAACAGATGATTTCATTGCAGACCAGCAGGAGTGGGTTGATAAGGTCGAGCACTACGGTCCCGATGAATACATCGATATGAGCCAGAACAGAGAGATCGCCATCAAATATACGAATAAGAATAAATGGGCGGCTATCCGTCTCGTAGCTGCGGCGCTTCTGACTGCTGCTATATTCTTCTATGAAAACCTTCCCGTTTTCGGATATCAGGTTGCAGGTGTATTTGATCCTAAATACTATCCCGTAATATATGTTATGACGGGCCTTCAGCTGCTGTTCTTCCTTATAGCAGTTGCATTCCCCTCCTTCGTTGAAGGCGCAAAGAACCTTTTCTCTCTCAAATTGCTTCCTTCAACTGTAGCGTTTGCTTCTTCAGTTGCGGCAATTTGCAATACAATACATATAAGCTTTGGCATCGTAGCAGGCGAAGAACCCCGACTTTTCAACCTTCCTGCAGCAATAGTTCTGCTTATGGCAGTTGCAAGCGAGTTCTACACAAACCGCCGCGAGATATTCAGCTTCAATATCGTTTCATCCAAGAATCCCAAATATGTTATGCGCCGTCTTAACACAAAGGATTCCCAGCTGGAAAACCAGGCTGTTGCAGATCTTAATGATGAAAACTCAGGCGATATCGTAAAAATCGCAAAGACCGACTTTGTTGAAGGCTATTTCTGGAGAACAAATAACAGAGGCAGCGTTGATAAGCCCTTTGTTGCTTTGATTCTCATCCTTTCCGTTGTTCTTTCACTTATAGTAGGTCTTTACGTGCTCTTTACCGACCGTATAGGCAGCGCAGTTGAAACTGCATTTGTAACTCTTATGACGATTCTTCCCGTTTCCTCTGTTGTCGTTGGATTCCATCCCTTCTACAGAGCAAATAAGGAAGCATACTATAACGACTGCACTATCGTTGGCGAAGGCTCTGTTGAAGAATATTCCGACACAGAGGTTATCTCTTTTGACGACGTAAACGTATTCCCCAGTGTTAACGTGAAGGTGCGCAACGTCCGCCTTTATAATAACTGCAGAATTGATAAAGTGCTCTATTATGCTGCAAGCGTGTTTGCTGCAACAGGCGGCCCCCTTTCCGATGTGTTTGAAGTTGCAACTATGGAAATGGGACGCAGTGAGGATGTTCAGATCCTTGAAACAGGCGCAGGCTTTATTGAGGCAACGGTAAACGGAAGAAACGTTCTCTTTGCTAAGGAAGAAGCACTTCTCTCCCGCGGAATTGCTATTCCCGAAAGCGTTCTCGTAAGCGACGATGAAAGCCAGTTCTCTCCTGACACATCTGTTATGTATATGATCTATCAGGGCAGACTTGTTTCAAAGATGATCCTCAGCTACGTAGTTGACGCCGACTTTGAATATATCATCCGTCAGCTTTCCGATAGCGGTATGTATGTTTGCGTTAAAACATTCGACCCCAATATTGACGAAGCGCTTATCAACCGTCAGGTAACAGGAAACAACTATCCCCTCAGAGTTATCAAGTACAGAGGAACAGAGGAGATCACAAAGTATTCCGATCGAACAGACGGCGGTATCGTTTCAAGAGGAACAACAAAGGCGCTGCTTCAGACAATTTCCTATTGCGACCGCATCGTTGGAGCAAAGAAAACGGGATATGTTCTCAGCGTTATAGCAACTATAATTTCAGTTTTGCTTGTTTGCGCGTGCGTTGTAACAGGCAAGTTCAACGAATTTTATAGTATCGTGCCTGCACTCAATCAGCTGGTGTGGCTCATTCCCGTAGTGCTCAGCACAAAGATAATCGTAAAGTAACAAAAGCGAAAGGAAGGGCGGAGGCAAGTTCCTCCGCCCTTGTTTATTATTATGAGAGAAGATATTAAAAGCTTTATATGCGATGTGGCTAAGCCCGGCAGATATACGGGCGGTGAGCCTGAGAGCGTGTATAAGGACAAAGAAAAAATGGATTGCAGAGTTGCCTTCTGCTTTCCCGACACATATGAAATAGGAATGTCCAATCTGGGTATGAGAATTCTTTGCGGAGTTCTCAACAGGATGGAAAACGTGTGGTGCGAGAGAGTATTTGCTCCTTGGGTAGATATGGAGGAGCAAATGAGAAAAAGAAACATTCCTCTCTATGCTCACGAGTCCGGCGATGCTGTGAAAGATTTTGATATCGTCGCTATCACATTGCAGTATGAGCTTTGCTACACAACTGCTCTCAATATGCTTGACCTTGCAGGCATACCTATGGTGGCAGATGAACGCGATGATTCAATGCCCATTATCCTTGCAGGCGGCCCCTGTGCTTATAACCCCGAGCCTATGGCTCCCTTTGTGGATATCTTTTCTATCGGAGAGGGTGAGGAAGCGCTTCCTGAATTGGCTGCTCTTTATATAGAAATGAAGAAAAACGGAACATATAATAAAAAGGATTTCCTTCGCGCAGCTGCAAAGCTGGAGGGCTTCTACGTTCCTTCTCTTTATGACGTTTCTTATAATGAAGATGGCACTATCAACGCCATCACTCCTAAATACGACGACGTTCCCCAAAAGGTTAAAAAGAGAATAATTGCTGATCTTGATAAGGCGTATGTTCCTCTTTGCCCCGTTCTTCCCGTTATCGAAACTGTGCACGACAGAATCACCCTTGAGGTTTTCAGAGGTTGTATCAGGGGATGCCGCTTCTGCCAGGCAGGATTTATTTCCCGTCCCGTTCGTGAAAAGAGCCCTGAAGCTCTTTGTGAGCAGGCAAGAATGATAGCCGATAATTCCGGATATGATGAAATTTCTCTTTCATCACTTTCAATATCCGACTATTCCAAGGTCAATACTCTCACCGATAGACTCCTTGAATGGACAAACGAATCAAAAATAAATCTTTCCCTTCCTTCTCTTCGCGCAGATAGCTTCACAAGAGAACTTATGGATAAGATCTCAACGGTCCGCTCAAGCACGCTGACCTTTGCTCCCGAAGCGGGCAGTCAGCGCCTGCGCGACGTTATCAATAAAAATATCACGGAGGCGGATATTCTCCGCGCCGCAGGCGTTGCATATGCAGCAGGTAAGAGTCAGGTAAAACTGTATTTTATGAACGGTCTCCCCTATGAAACTCTTGAGGACGTTGAGGGAATCCCTGCCCTTGCCAAAAATGTTATTGAGGAGTATTACAGAACTCCCGAAAGAAATAAAAAGCGTCAGCCTCAGGTAACTATCAGCGTGGCTTGCTTTATTCCCAAGCCTTTCACTCCTTTCCAGTGGGAAGCTCAGAACACGACCGAGGAGCTTGAAACAAAGCAGAAACACCTGCTTTCCTGCCTCACAGACAGAAAGATCAGATATAACTATCACGATGCCAAGGTTTCAAGAATCGAAGCAGTGTTCGCGCGCGGCAACAGAAACCTTGCCCCTGCAATTCTTGAAGCGGTTAAACGCGGAATGCGTTTTGATGCGTGGGAAGAATATTTTGATTATGAAAAGTGGATGGATGTTTTCGCGTCAGTTGGCGTTGATCCTTCTTTCTATGCAAACAGAGCCATGGCTGATGATGAAATTCTCCCCTGGGATATGATAGATTGCGGCGTAACTAAAGAATTCCTTCTTTCCGAGCGTCATAAGGCAGCCAATGCCGCAACAACTCCTTCATGTAAGGATAAGTGCTCAGGCTGCGGCGCAAATAAGCTTGTTGATAAAGAATTCTGCCGTTGGTGTCCCGGTCATAAGGAAGAGGAAGCTGAATATCTCGGCCATAACCTTAAGCCTTTCGTTCCTCGCGCGAATGACGACGATGAAAAGCGTGATGCGCGCGGCGCGGGCATGGCGAAAAATCCCGGTGCGAAAGCTGTTCGCACAGTGCGATTCAGATATACAAAGGGCGGCGCAATGACGTATGTTTCTCATCTTGACGTTCAGAGAACCTTTATGCGCTCTATTGTCAAAAGTAAATTGCCCGTTTACTATACGGAAGGCTTCAACCCTATTCCCAAGCTCGTGTTTGCATCTCCTTTGTCAGTTGGTTCTGCGGGAGAAAACGAGCTTGCTCAGATCAAACTCACAGAGGACGTTTCGGATGCAGACGTAAAGGCGGCTCTCAGCGCAGCTATGCCCGAGGATATCCTTATCCATGAGGTGTACACTCCCACAGTTGATTTCAAAAAGATCAAATGGGCAGAAAACGAGATAGTTCTCGTCGGCGATTATAGCGAAGCGGATCTTGAAAAAGTAAAGGCTCTGCTTGCAGGTCCCATGGTGGTGCTTAAGAGAACAAAGAGCACAGAAAAAGAAGTTGATATCAGCCAGTTTGTAAAGAGCGCTGTGGCAAATCTGGAATGTGGCAATATTGTAATCAACGCAGTAACCTGCGCTGATAACACAAACTTCCTTAACCCCTCCTATGTTGCAAAAGCGGCAATGAAGGTTCTTGATAATAAGGGATATTTCACTGTTGTCCGCAAGCAGCTCTTGGGCGAGGATTGTAAGATTTTCAGATAATCAAAGTATCCTGTCAAGAGAAATTGAGGAGGAGTCCTTCATATCTCTGAGTAAAACAAGGAGAACGTCTCTTGAAGCGAGAAAAGAGTGGCTGTCACCTGCGTTTTTTAGGCAGTATAGATTTTCTTCTATCCTGTCCGTAACAGTGTGGCTGACGGTCAGATTGAAACAGCTTTCGTGGCTGTACCATAAATCAATAATTTCCTTGGCTTTCTGCCCGTCCGGATTTTCGGGCAAAGCCTCCAACGCCGTTATCAGCTCAGTGGCTTTGTCATTGAGGATAACGGCGTTTGTTGTTGCCAGAATTCCGATTAGCAGAAAAACAATAAGGGATATGACGAAGTTTTTCATTTTCTTTCCTTTTTAATAATATATATATTTTCGCAGTCATCAAGCGCAAAGAGGAAAACGTCTTTGGGATTTAATCTGCGCTCAGATAGTTCCTTTTGGAGCCGTGAGGGAGACCAGCCTCTCAATTTCAGATTTTCTTTTATAATGCGCCTGTCAATTATAAGAGGGAGACTCACTCCGCAGTCGTCAGTATTTCCTTTTAGTTGCTGAGGGGTGACGGGCGCGGCGTCTGCTTTTGGGAAAATAGATATTTTTCCGTTTTCCTCAAGTATGGCGTAATTAACGTCTTCAACCGAAGAAACTCCGTTTTGCCTGATGGCGCAAATAAGCTCGCTCAGCTCTATCCTTTCTCTTGAAAGTTCCTTTTGATTAAGCTTTCCTTCATATATTAATATATTGGGCTTTCCGTAAATCAGTTTTTTGAAGGTAGGCAGCTTTATGGTCAGGAAAGAAAGCATACCCTCAAGAGCAAGAAGCAGTAATATAGGGGCGATGGCGTTGAGAAGGGGCGCTTCGGTGTCAGCAATGGGAATCGTTGCAAGCTCGGATAGCATAAAGGTGATTATAAGCTCTGAAACCTCCAATTCACCAAGCTGTCGCTTTCCCATGATACGCAGAGCAAAAGCAAGCACGGCGTATATAATAATTGTACGAATAAGCAGCGTTATCATAAATAATCCTCCAAAATAAGTGTTTCCCAATAGTTTCTGATTATTCCATAGTCAATTTCAATAAAAACGTCGAGATTAAATAGTATAACTTGTTAAAAAAGTAGAAGGCGAAAAAAGATGAAAAAAGATGTTGACAAAGGGAGAATGATTGGATATAATAGTCAAGCTGACAGCGAGAGCTGAGGCGATCAAAACTGAAAAACCTTGGGTTTGAGAGGCACGACAG
>JAGAPL010000082.1 GCA_017623255.1 Clostridia bacterium | reverse complement strand
TAAACAAATCAACTGAATTGATGCTTCCGTTGCCGTCTATGTCACCCTTTTCCACTGTTACTGCATCAGGATCTGCTTCGCCGCAGTTTGCGCATACGCCGTCTACGTAGCTATGTCCGAGGGCTGCAAGGGTTTCGCCTTCTTCGTGGCCGCAGGTGTAGCACTTGCCGCCTGTGTAGCCTTCCTCCGTGCATGTGGGCGCTACTGTTGTTTCCTTCATATTATGTCCGTGAGCTTCAACGTCTGCTACCTTCACTGTGTAGCCGCAGTAGATACACACGTCATTCTGTTCGCCTGCATCAACGCAAGTGTTAGTGTAATATGTGCGATATGTATGCGCTCCATTGTCAAGCAATTCATTGCACTCGGGACAAGTGATGTTATGAACGTTGGGCATCTTTTCATTTTCAGTATACTGAAGAACTGACTTATCGTTATGGTATGCAGTGATAACCGTATACTTAACGTAACCGCAGATGGTGCACTCGTGTTTCAGCTTGCCATCTGTTGTGCAGCTCGCTTCAACCTCTGTCGTTACATTCCAGCAATCGTCTGTTGCGTGGAGGGCAGGAATAAATTCAACCTTAACTGCGCCGCACTTAGCACATGTATAAGACATTTCTCCCATAACCTTGCAGGTTGCATCCTTAGTTACTACGCCTTCGCCATAGTTATGATCACAAGCATCCTTGGTCGCCGCTTCAAGCTGGTTACCAAGCTCAATTCTTGTCATTGCCATAACGTCGTAATCATCAAGAGATGAATCAAACTTGCTTCTGTCAAATCCGGGAAGTGAGAGATATCTTGCAACGTTATCTGAAACAGAACCAACTATCGCATCTGCCGCTGCGTTGCCCTTAAGCTCTTCAAGCATTGTGAGCATCTGATATTCTTCAATACCGTCGCGGATATGCTCAACTCTGATAGATCCAATATAATCAGCCTTAGAGAGATTTCCCTGAGAAGCTGTGTAGAACAATGTTCCGTTACCGTAGATAGAATAGCCTGTTGCATAAGGATGCTTATTGGTTTTCCAGGATGCCAACTGAGCACCGGTCGTTGTTGTGTCAACAAAGTTGCCGTTGCTTCCGTCATACTCTGTCCAGTTATTTGTGCCGTAATACAGATAACCTGTTATATCGTTCTGATAAAGCTGCCAAAACAGCATCTTTGTCTGAAGACCTGTGCTTTCGATCAGGTGGTTTGCATATGTATAAGAATTATTCCAGCCTGCACAATATGCCCAAAGAACGTTATTATCAGCGCCATTCTGGTTTCTTACGATGTTGCTGGAAATAGCTCTGTCTTTGAACTCACCGAACACCTTTTCCCAGTTGAAATAGCTTTCGCCTGCACGGATACTACCGGAAATAGAGCCGGAAAGGCTTCTTACCCTTACTGTGCCTACGTTATTGCCTGCAAAACCGCTTTCCTCAATAACACTAAGAGGTGTGAATGCATAAACCTGAGGACACCAGATATTGATGGACTCAGACTCGATCATTGCCTGAGTACCGTCCTTGAGCAGAGAAGGATCAAGGGTTGCCATTGTCTGCTTGTCATATACGTTATAAGGATAGGGATGGTTTTCGTGATAAGGAACGACCTTTGCCGCATCGGGCCAATAGTTTTCGAGAAGCTGAGATGCATAGATAACGTCATCTACTGTGGAGCCCTTGGGCTTTACGATACCCTGCAGCGCCCAATGGTCTACTATACCCTGCTGCTGCTCATCTGACATAGCTTCGTCAATGGTGTAGAAATAGAATTTGTCCTTTATCTCTTCCCATTCAGCCATTGAGCTGAGATCAGCATATATATCTGCATAGTCGGGATACAGAGCATATGCATCCTTATATGTGTTGGTGTTACCACCGTTAAGAGCGGAAACTCTGATTGCATTTACTCTGTCGTTTGTGAGATAGGGGTTGGAAGAATTGAGCTCACCGGGAATATCCATTGCAACCATTCTGTTCTCAAGCAGATAGTCATAATATTCCTGATATGTGCCATACTTATCTGTGTTGTTTCCCAGGAAGAATGATGTTTTAAGCGCTGTTGCATCGTCTATAACAAAATCCCACACGTATGCATAAACAGTTGCAGTTTTTACATTCTGTCCTTCGGCGTTGTACACGTTGAACTGCGCGGAATACCAACCGGGCTCTGTATCCTCAGTTGTTTTGAGTCGTATATAATACGCCTGGCTCTTTCCTGCATTGAGAGTTGCTCTGGGCACACCGTTGATATTGGCGGGCACCATAGGATCGGGCTGCTCTCCGTTGCGGATAAATGAGTTTTCTGCTGTTGCTCCGTAGTAGCCCAATGTATCTACATCAGAAAGTGTTACATACATCTGATAGAATACGGATGCGTCGTTTGTTGCGCCGTTTTCGTTTTTGAATTTGGAAACGGAAACTCTGATGCCGGTTTTAGTTTCATCGGCGCAAAGAACTACCTGTGCATTTTCAATTTCGTTTTTACCCATATAAACGGAGTATGTATCCATACCCGAAGGGGTTGTGTCACTTGTCATTACCTTCTTGAAGGAATGTTCAAACCACATCTTGATAGACGGATCCTCATTTGCAGCAATCTGAGGCTCATATATCTCAGAGGGGTCTGTTGGTGTGTCGGATGCGCTTGAGAATACGCCTGCGCAAAGTGACACCATCAATACTGTGATGACAAGAACCAATAATGTTCTTTTCACTTTTTTATCCTCCTTGGATTTTATCGAACTTTGTTCGTGTAGTTATCTTTATTTTAACACATTTGGCCCCTAAAGTCAACAAAGGTAGAGGGTGCCACATTGCTTTTGGATACTATCACAAATGGCAATTGCCTTTTTTGTTGATGTATTATAAACGGCAAATGCAGAAAACAACAGGACGTTCCTGCGAGAAATCATTTTTTCTTACAGAAACGCCCTGAAATATACTCTTTTGCCACCAAGGCAATCAGTCTATAGACAGCACCTTATATCCGTCGTTTTCAATTGCAGACTTAAGCACGTCGTTTGCAATATCAGCAGAAAGCGTGAGAGCTGCCGTGCCGCTTGTGTGGCTTACAACCGCTTCTTCAACGCCATCCATTGCCTCAAGAGTTTTCTTCACTCTTGCCTCGCAATGAGGGCACATCATTCCCTCAATTTTCATAACCTTTTTCATTTTCTTCTTCTCCTTTTCTTTTTCAGATGCTTTTTTTATTTTAACAAAATTAAGTCGCAATGCGTTTGTTACAACGCAAAAGCTGGACAAGCTCATAGCCGCCGCGCCAAACATGGGGTTGAGAGCAAGATTCCAAATGGGGATAAGCGCTCCTGCAGCAAGAGGAATTCCTACTGTGTTATAGAAAAATGCCCAAAACAGATTTTCTTTTATATTTTTTAAGGTTTTGCGGCTGAGAGTTATGGCTGATGCCACATCCATGAGGCTGCCCTTCATAAGAACAACATCTGCCGCGTCAATTGCAATATCCGTTCCTGCTCCGATTGCAATTCCTATATCGGCACGGGTGAGCGCAGGAGCATCGTTTATTCCGTCACCAACCATTGCAACCTTGCCGCCCTGCTGAAGATCTCTTATAACGCTTTCTTTTTCATCGGGCAGAACGCCTGAAATGATCTCGTCCACTCCAACCTGTTTCCCTATCGCCTTTGCAGTGCGCTCGTTATCACCCGTGAGCATAAATGTTTTTATGCCCATTTTCTTCAAAGCAGCAATAGCTTTTGCGCTGTCAGCTTTAACTGTATCAGCTACAGCTATTATACCGATAAATTCTCCGTCATAAGCAAAGAACAATGGTGTTTTTCCTCCGTCAGCAAGGCTCTCTGCCTGCTTTTTCGCTTCATCAGGTATGTTTGCTCTCTTTGAAACGAAGGCAAGATTTCCGCTTGCAACCGTTTTTCCTGCAAGGGTTGCCACAAGGCCGTTGCCGGAGAATATTTCAAAATCCTTAACAGCCTTAAGCTCTATGCCTTGCTTTTCTGCTTCAAAGCGTACCGCTTCAGCCAAGGGATGCTCGCTGTTTTTTTCAAGAGAAGCCGCAAGAAAAAGCAGCTCATTTTTTTCCACGTTGCAGGCAATAATATCCGTCACTGAAGGATGGCCGCTTGTGATGGTTCCGGTTTTATCAAGGGCAACCGTTTTCACTCTGCCTGCTTCCTCAAGGGCAGCTGCAGTTTTGAAAAGAATACCGTTTTTCGCGCCCATGCCGCTTCCGACCATTATTGCAACGGGAGTTGCCAGCCCCAGCGCGCAAGGACAGCTTATAACAAGCACCGATATTCCTCTTGCAAGAGCAAAGCCGAAGCTTTCTCCCGAAATAAGCCAGATCACTGCCGCAACCAACGCAATACTCATAACAACGGGGACGAAAACAGCAGAAACCTTATCTGCAATTTTTGCAATAGGTGCTTTTGTTGCCGCAGCATCGCTGACTGTTTTTATTATCTGAGAAAGGGTTGTATCCTCACCGACTCTTGTTGCAGTGCAATATATAACGCCTGATTTGTTCAGCGTGCCTGCAGAAACCTTATGCCCCTCCTCCTTATCAACGGGAATACTTTCGCCCGTTAATGCGGATTCGTCAACACAGCTGTGCCCCTCAAAAACAACTGCATCCACGGGGATGCTCTCGCCCGGGCGCACAACAAACGTGTCACCGGCCATAACCTCTTCCACCGGAACCACTTTTTCTTTTCCATCTCGGATAAGAGTTGCCCTTTGGGGCGAAAGCTGCATAAGAGCTTCAATTGCATCCGTTGTTTTACCTTTTGCTCTCGCTTCAAGCATTTTGCCCACAGTTATAAGCGCTAATATCATTGCCGCAGACTCAAAATACAGCTCATGCAAAAGATGATGCGCCGCCTCTGCATTGCCAAGATACATTTCATTCGCCATGACAAAAACTGCGCCTACACTATATATAAATGATGCGCCAGAGCCAAGCGCAACAAGGGTGTCCATATTAGGCGCGCCATGTAAAAACCCCTTTGCTCCGTTTATGAAAAACTTCTGATTTATGATCATAACTATGCCTGAGAGCAGCATCTGCACTATAGCCAAAATCAAAGGATTTCGGCCTATTATCTCAGGGAGAGGCCAATTCCACATGGTGTGCCCCATGGAAACATACATAAGCACAATGAGAAAAATAACCGAGCTGACAAGACGCGCTATCAGATTTTTTTCTGCCTTTTCTGCGCCCGACGCTTCCTTTGCAGTTGCTTTTTTATTTTCACCGCATCGTGACGCGCCATAACCTGCGGCTTCTACCGCCGCGATTATTTCGTCGGAGGTTGCACTGCCCTCAACCGTCATAGAATTTGTCAAAAGGTTGACGGCGCATTTATCCACGCCTTCAAGAGCAGAAACGGCTTTTTCAACCCTTGCGCTGCAAGCGGCACAGCTCATTCCAACAACATTATATTTATCCATAAAAACCTCATTTCATAAGCTTTTGAAGAGTTGCCACAAGCTCCTCTACAGTTTCATCCTTGCCCGCTTTTATATCGTCGGTAACGCAGGTGCGGATATGCTCTGCAAGAAGCTCGCGATTAAAGGCGTTGAGCGCAGCGCTGATAGCGCTGACCTGAACAAGAATATCCGTGCAATAGGCATCAGTTTCCACCATTTTGCGAACTCCTCTCACCTGACCTTCTATTCTGCTGAGACGGTTTATAAGAGATTTATATTCATTTTCTGAACGCTGCTTCGTTTTTCGGCAGCCATTACAATTTTCCATACACCCTCCTATACCCCTTGGGGGTATATTTATTATATACGTTTTCCATTTGAATGTCAATATTCTATGATGACATTCAAATGGTTTGTTGATGTAAATGATAATTTACCTTCTTATCCGTAGGGACCAACGTCCATTTCCAAATACAATCATACATTTTTCGGAATGTTGTTTGTGTTATATTCGGACCGCCGAGGACGTTGGTCCCTACGGGAATTGCTACGATTAACGATAATTTCACATGCAAATGTAAAAAAAATAAAAAACCACATAAAATTCACCCAATATTCAAATAAAAGGTGTATAATAAGGAACATAATATTAAAATTTATAAAACCGGGAGGAAAAACGGTTTGATAGAAGTTAAAAACCTGACCAAAAACTACGGTCCCGTGGCTGCCGTGAAGGGCATCAGCTTCACGGTTGAAAAGGGACATATTTACGGATTTCTCGGCCCCAACGGCGCAGGAAAATCCACCACAATGAATATGATAACAGGCTGCCTTGCGCCCACCTCAGGCGAAGTTACCATCAGCGGCTTTGATATCATTGACGACGCTGTTGATGCAAAGCGCTGTATCGGTTATCTCCCTGAGATCCCACCGCTCTACACAGATATGACTCCCTTTGAAATGCTGGAGTTCGTTGGCAGAGCAAAAAAGATCAAAAAAGCTCAGCTCTATGACGAAATAGAATCTGTTATGGAGAAAACAGGTATTCTTGATGTGGCCGACCGCCTCATTAAAAATCTCTCCAAGGGATACAAGCAGAGAGTTGGTATCGCAGTTGCGCTTATGGGCAACCCCGACATCATCATTCTCGACGAGCCCACGGTTGGCCTTGACCCTATTCAGATAATGGAAGTGCGCGATCTTATCCGCGAGCTGGGAGAAGAACACACCGTTATTCTCTCAAGCCATATTCTGCAGGAAATATCCGCAGTTTGCGACTACGTTATTATGATCTCCAAGGGCACTATCGTTGCTTCCGACACTCTTGAAAATCTCCTTTCACAGACGGGGGATGCAAAAAAGCTGAAGGTTGAAACGATAGGAACGGAGGAAGAACTGAGAAATGCGCTTGCAGATATCAGCGAAATAAGCTCCCTCTCCGTAACTGAAGGCGAAAAAACTGCCCTTGTTATTGAAACAGACAAGAATTCTGATATCAGAGAAAAGGTTATCCTTGCCCTCACAGGAAACGGCCACAGCCTTCTCTCCATCTCAGAAGAACAGGCAAGCCTTGAGGACGTGTTCGTTCGTCTTGCAGGAGAAAGCCTTGACGCAGGCGCAGCCTACGCCATGGAAAAAGAAGCTGAAAAGCAGGAAAAGCTTGAAGCTAAACGCGGCAAAAAGGTGAAGGTTCAGTCAAGCCTCGGCCCCGCTTACTATGACGAAGAATACATCAAAGAAGAACCTGAAGCAGAAGAAGCTGAAGAAGAATATTCTCCCCTCTTCTCTGCAGAAAGCGAAGAAAAGGAGGATGACGAGCAGTGAACGCAGTTTACAGACGCGAGCTAAAAGCTAACCTCTTTAGCATGACAGGAACTATTTTTATAGTTTTTGCCCTTGTTTTCATCGGCATATTCTGCGCTGATTATACCTTTGGCGGAGCCTCTGCTCATCTTGAATATGCAATCTATAACGCAAGCTTTATGTCGCTGTTGGCAGTTCCCGTGCTGACAATGCGCACCTTCTCTGAAGAAAGACAGACAAAGGTTGACCAGCTTCTTTATTCACTTCCCCTCACAACAAGCGAGATAGTGCTTGGCAAATTCTTTGCCCTTGCAACAATTATGGCAATCCCCACGATTATCATGTGCATCTATCCCCTTGTTATGGCATCCTTCTGCACAGCAGGAGCTATAAACTTTGCCCTTATCTATGCAAATATCCTCTGCTACTATCTCCTTGGCTGCACTGTTATCGCTATTTGTATGTTCCTTTCTTCTCTGACAGAAAGCCAGGTTATTTCCGCAGTTATCAGCCTTGCCGCTGTTATTCTGCTCTACTTTATGTCATCCTTTGCTTCAATGATCACCTCAAGCGCTGCAGTTTCCCTTGTGGCAGTGCTGGCAATCGCTGTTGCAATCGCTTATATTGTTTGGGTATCTGTTAAAAACTATATCATAGCAGGCGCAGTGGGAGGAGTTCTCGTTGTGGGCACCGTTGTGACATACGTACTCAAAAGCTCCCTCTTTGAAGGTCTGCTTGGAAAAATGTTTTCCTCTCTTGCCGTTTTTGAACCCATAGCAAATTTCGTAAACGGTATTTTTGACCTTTCAACAATAATCTATTATATCTCCTTCACCGCATTGTTCCTGTTCTTTGCTGTTCAGTGCGTTGAAAAGAGACGCTGGAACTAAGGAGGCTCGATGAAAATGAATAAGTCTAATAAGAAAATCATAAAAATCGGCTCCTACAGCATCGGACTTACAGCTTTTGCAATCGCAATCGTTGTGGTTCTCAACCTCTTTGTAGGCCAGCTGCCTTCAAACATCATCAAGCCTGATTTGACAGGCGACGCCATCCTCACCTTCGGTGACGAAACAAAGAAGCTTGTTTCCGGCGTTGATGAAGATATCACTATCTATCATATTGTTACAGAAGGAAATGAACAGCCTTACGTTCAGGAGTTGCTTGCGCGCTATGCTGCAGAAAACTCAAAAATAAAGGTTGTCAGCATCGACCCCGTTAAAAAGCCTACCTTCACCGCGGAATATACAACTGCTAAGCTTTCCGACAACTCCGTTATCGTTGTCAGCGAAAAGAGAAACACCGTTATTGACGGCGAGGAATTCTTTAGATATGAGCCCTCAGGCTATGAAGGCACTATGCTCAGCTACACTGAATATATGTACTATTATCAGATGTACACCCAGAGCGGATACGCCTTCAGCGCAACAGAATACTTTATGGGCGAAAAAGAAATTTCAGGCGCCATCGACTATGTTATCTCTGACACGCTCCCCGTTGTTTATCAGTTGGCAGGCCACGGTGAAACAGCCTTCGGCGCATCATTTACAGAGCTTGCAGAAACAGAAAACGTTGAAATGAAAAGCCTCACTCTCATTGCAGGAGAAACTGTTGCAGTGCCCGAAGATGCTAAAGCTGTGTTTGTTAACGTTCCCCAGACTGATATTACAACAGAAGAATACAATGCCCTTGTTAAATACATCGACGAGGGTGGATATGTGATCCTCACAACCTACGGCGAGCTTTTTGCCAAGGAAAAAATGCCTAATTTCGTTGCCATCGCAGAATATATGGGACTTTCCTGCACGGCAGATATTATTATGGAAAACTCCACTGACCACTATTATCAGGCTCCCTACTATCTGCTGCCCGAAATTCAGAGCGCAGGAATCACCGCTGACCTTGCTGCCTCAAACTACACTGTTATCTCTATGTTCAGCAACCCCATCTCTGAAACGGAAGCTGAAAACAGAACTCGCACTCCCCTTTTCAAAACATCCGATAAGGCTTTCCTCTACGACGAGTCTATCACAGACACGACCAACGTTGAAGAAAGCACTTACTCCATCGCTTACCAGTCACAGATAGAAAACAGCGAAACGGGCGAAAAGGGCGGAACACTGGTGTGGTTTGCAAGCTACACAATGTTTGACGATCAGATGGCAGGCTTCGGCAATTCATTTGTTTTCACAACCCTGCTTCAGAAGACCTGCGGCAAAACAACTTCCATCAATGTTGCGGCAAAGGCAATCACAAGCGCAACACTTGATATAACCGCTGCAGACGCTTTGCTTGGCTACACGGGATATATCATCATCGTTCCCCTTGCATTCCTTGTGACAGGCTTTGTTATCTGGTTCAGACGCCGCCGCAAATAAGCGAGGTTTCATATGGCAAAAAGAAAGAAAAACAAAGCCCTGCCCCTTATTATAATGGCAGGTGTGCTGGTGGCTCTGATCGTTGGATACGCGCTTCTCTCGGCTTATAACGCTAAAAAAGCCGAGGAAGAAGCCAACACAGAAACATCAACTGTTGAGGTGCTGAAAAAAGCCACCGCTATTCCCGTTGCCTTCTCATATGATATAAAAAACCAAGTTCTTGAGTTTTCATATGATAACGAAGAATGGATATATATCAAAGACAATACTTTCCCAGTTGATAACGATACCGTTACGAAAATGGTTTCCGGACTGACAGATATCAAAGCCGTTTCCGTGGTGAACAAGGACGGCGCGGATGTTGCTGATTTCGGACTTGAATCCCCGGCTCTAACCCTCAGCGTTAAGTATTCCGACGGGACGGACTACACCTTTAAATTCGGCATCGTAAATTCTTATAACGGCTATCAGTATATGACGTATACAGGCAGCGACCATATCTATATGGTTGAATCCACCCTTGCTTCCACCTTCACAAAAGAGTTGAAATCTCTTTACAAAGCTGAAATCTGGACTCTCCAGAATGATGCTGTTACAGCAGAAGACGTGACGTCCATCACTATTGAAAGCGCAGACGGGCAAACCAATACTATTGAAGACGAAAACGGCATAGAAGCTCTTTTTGAGCTTGTTTACAAGCTGAATCTCTCAAAATGGGAAGATCACTATGCCAATGAAACCGAAATGAAGGATACCTACGGCATTTATCCCGAGTGCGACAGAGTGACCTTGAATTACACCAAGGAAACTACCATTTCAAACGAGGACGGCTCAACCACAAAAGCAAATATGCCCGCATCTTACACGGTTTATTTCGGATATGAATTCGAGGTTGTTGAGGATAGCGAAACAACTGCTGACGGAGAGGAAAGCTCTCCTCAAATGAGTTTCTTCTACACTCAGAAAGGCTCAAGCGTAGTTTATTCAAAAGATAAAGACGTGGCAGACGATATTTTTGAATATCTCTCCTATTCCGCCCCCGAAGCAACCGAAACAATAGAAGAAGCTGAATAATAAGCAAAAGCCACACCGAATAGGTGTGGCTTTTCAGTTTGTCGATAAAGTCAAGAGAAAACAAATTATAATAAAATCCGTAGGCGACGGAAGCGCAGGGATGCGCGACCGAGCCTACACCTTGCGGCTTTGCGAGTGTCAGAAGCGCAGCGGATTGGCGCGAGACGCGAGTGTACAAAGCCTCTTGTCGGAAAAACCGTAGGTTTTTCGACAATCTCAAAAGCCACACCTATTCGGTGTGGCTTTTATAATTCTATTAATGCTTTTTATCAGCCGTAATATCCCCAAACGGGAACGCTTCCTGTCCAATCCCAACCTGTGCTGTACTTTCTCCAGGTTTCTCCGCCGGGTTCAAATGTACCGTCGTCTTCAAAACTACCTGTTGTAAGTTCAATGGGTGAAATTGTGAAATCCAAAGGAACTGTATCCATATAATCCACGGGCAGATTTGCATTTACAATAATTCTATCTATTCCGCCGGAGTTATACTGATAAGGATCTTTTATATCATAATCTTTCATAAAGTGGAATAGCCATGTATATCTCTCTTCGTAGAGAGCTTTATGCTCCTCTGTTGCATCCTCGCTAAGATACCAGCTCTTGCGTACGGCAGAAAGACCCATAAATTCGCAATTCATAAGTATGAACTGGCATCTTTCATACTGCTTATCAGTTTCTGCCATATCCAGAGCCTTGATCGTAAGAGCTCTCATATACTCATAGTTGTCACGGGTATACTCATAGTCGAACATATCGCCGGGATAGTCACAGTTGTTGATATAACAAATATGACGCCAGAGATATTCGCCGTTTTCGTCCACAGCAAGCTCTCCTGAGCCGGGCTCTGTTTCATATCTTACGTTATTAACGTTACCCGCTTCATCCTGCATACAGATATATTCATAGATATATTCATAACCGGGACCGTAGTAAGCTTTCATCCAGGCTTTCATCTCTGCAATAAACTCATCATAGCTCATGCAAGAAACGCTGCCATCCTCATTTTCAACCATGTTCCACATCATAACTGCTGCAAGATGAGCTTTGAGATTTTCAAACAGATAGCCTCTGCTTGCACCTTCATAGTAGATACCTGTTACGTTACATTCTTCAACGATGAACTTGAAATCGTACCAAATATTGAAAATATTGGGAGAGTCGGACATATATGTGTTATAGTTTACGGGATAGTACCAGAACCACACGTCTGTGCCGGTCTGCTTTGCAATATTACCCCACGCAGCCAGAGATTCGCCGTCTTCTTCGCCCTGATCACCAAGAATGTTCTTTACTCCGTTACATTCATAAGCACCCATATAGTGATTGTTACAAGGGTTACCGCAATACATAATGATAAGATTGTCGCGAGGTCTCACGCCTTCATATCTTTCATCTGTCATAAGAGATTCGTGAGGAAGATCGTGGCCGTAAAGAATTGTATAAACTCTCATATAGGAATAAGCGTCAGTGATTCCCTGACCATATCCCCAATAGTCGTCAACGCCTGTGCCGTATTCGTCAGACTCGGCTGCTCTGCCCTCATAATAAGCCACGATATCATCGCAAGCTCTGTTTGCAATATACAGATTAAGTCCTGCTTCACCGCATTCAAGACGCTTGCCAAGTCTTCTGTCAGTACCGCTTGACATAATATATTTACATGAATTACATGTGCATATAAATCTGTTATCACAGATGGAGAAGGACATTGCAGACGTATCTTCTCTGAATGTGTGCCAGTCCTGAATATATCTCATTGTTTCCAGCATACCGCGGAAAAGTGTTGCATAAACGCCATCGCTCGTGGAGCAAGGATTCCATGAATATTCATCCTGTTCTACACCAACTGCATACTTTCCTGCATATTCGCTCTTGTTGCTGCCATTATAATCTACAAAAACTTTACCTGTTGCCATCTTCCAATAATATCCGAAAGAATGGGCATTGATAAAGTGGGGGCCCGTACGTGTTCCTAAAGCCACCTCATCACTACCGTGCTGGGATCCGTTAAGACGATTAGGGAAATAGTGCGCCTGGTCATTGTGCCAGAAGGACTGGCAGCAAATACGGAACTCAAGATAAGAATCGTGGAAAACAGATGTGCCTTCGGGAATATCGGAATATCTGTCAGTATACTGATATGTGAACTGATCGCTATAGAAACGAATGCCCAGATATTCTTCAAGGATTTCATACACTGCGTACATAGAGCCGCGGCGTGTACCGTAAATATAAAGGTCTCCGTCAACAACCTCATATTTATAGTTCTCAATTTCAAGCTCTTCCTCAAGACCGGGAATCGTTGTTACGTCAACGAATTCGATCTTGTGTTCAACGCCTTCGCCTGAAGAAACTATATCAAGATAGAAACCGTAAGTTTTTCTGAGAAGTCGGTTAAATGTAGATGCTGCATAATAGCAGTTTTCAACATATTTTGCATTTTCGGGATACACGAGTTTAAACTCTGTAATATCAACGCCTGCAATTGTGAAAGAATCAACCGCATCATCACTGTCATAATCTGACAGCTGTTCAACACCTGCCTGGCATTTTTTCAAAACCAGAAGGTCCTTTGCATTGACAACGCCGTCGCAGTTAATGTCAGCGCCGTTTTCATTAACGGAGCTCATATTTGCGCAATACTTTTTGATTTCCAAAGAGTCCATTGCGTTCGCGAGACCGTCATCGTTAGCATCGCCCAGCGTGAATGTGTCTTCCACAACAATATTGTAACCGTGATCGTTTTCTCTGAGAGCTGATACGGAAACCACAGTTGAAAGAAGCATCACAACACACAACAATGCCGCAATAATCTTTTTCATATTTTTCCTCCGTACAAATGTATTTATATTTATTTTAACACATATACATTTTTAAAACAATTGTGTTTTAAAACAAATCTAAAGGGAATGGTTTGGTAATAGATGCTAATCGCCTTGATAAATCAAATGCTGAATTAAACGATAATTTACCTTCTTATCCGTAGGGACCGACGTCCTCGGCGGTCCAAAAAACATTGGTTAAAGGATAAATCATATTTGATGGATTTCTGATACAGTTATTAAATATGGCAATTCAATCTCTATGTGTAAG
>JAGAPL010000081.1 GCA_017623255.1 Clostridia bacterium | reverse complement strand
TCATCCGACCTCTGCACGTTCAACTTCGTTGAAGTGCTTCGGCCACCTTCTCCGCTGGAGAAGGCTTAGTTAGCTAAACGATAATTTACCACACATATACAACCAACGATCAAAAAAAAGCATACGGAAAAATTCCGTATGCTTTGATTTTTATATTGCGTTTCCGTCCTTATCAAAAAGGGGTAACTTTTCAAGATAGATAAGGTCGTCCCTCTCCGTTGCATCGCCTTCGGCAAGGATAGCCATTTTGCCAACGATCTCTCCGCCTGCTTTTTCAACCAAAGCTTCAAGAGCCTTAAGAGATTCTCCGGTTGAGATAACGTCATCAACGATAAGTATCTTCTTGCCGCGCATCATTTCAGCATCAGCTGTGTCAAGATAGAGCTTCTGCTCGCCCTCTGTTGTGATAGAACGAACCGTTGCTTCAAAAACGCCCGTCATATAAAGCTTGGGCTTTTTTCTTGCAAGGAAATATTTCTGATTTCCTGCAAGGCGCGCCATTTCGTGCACAAGGGGAATGCCCTTTGATTCAGCTGTTATAAGATAGTCATATTCAGGCGCTTTTTCAAGCAGAGCCTTGGCGCAGGCTGTCGTGAGTTCGGGATCACCGAAGATAACGAACGCGCCGATATAAAGATTTTCATTCAGGGGGCAGAGAGGAAGAGCCCTCTCGCACCCTGCGATAGTCATTTTATATTCCATACAAATTCTCCGACTTAAAGCGCAACGCCGTTTTTAAGCTTGATGTCCTGCGCTTCAAGAGCAGCTGTGATACCGTTTACCACGTCAAGAACTTCTTCCTTTGTAAGAGTTCTTTCGGGATGAGAGAACAGGAGACGGATAGTGATGGACTTGCCGTTCTCATCAGCATAAGTGTCAACAAGGGAAACCTTTTTGATGAGTGCGCAATTTGCATCGCTTATAGCCTTTGCAATAGGAGCGTAGGAAGCTGTTACAAATGAGAGGTCGATCTCAATTTCAGGGAACTTGGAGGGAGCCTCATATTTGATGCTTGCGTTGGCGATCTTCGCAAATTCCTCAACGTCGATTTCAGCATAAACGATGTTAGCCTTCTTATCGATCTTCTTGGAAACGGTTGCGTTTACGATGCCGATCTCACCGAGAAGCTTGCCGTCGCAATAGATATTGTTAAGGTTCTTGGGATGCTGATAGGAATGAGTTGCCTCAGCTTTTGCAAACGTGATGGGGCGATGCTTGATATCGTCTGCCAGCACTGCAAGGATATCGCGGAGCTCAAAATAGATCGTTTCCATATCCTTTGTTTTGCTGTAGATAGTGATCGCAAGTTTCTTATGCTCATCGCAAAGGCCCTTTTCGTTATATCCGTTTACCACCTTGCCGATCTCAAACACAGCAAAATCAGAATCATAAGCCGTGTTATACTTAACCTGGCAAAGCTGAGTGGGAACGATGGACTTGCGGATTGTTTTGATATTGGGGTTCGTTGCGTTTACAAGTTCAACGTTGGGTTCGATCTCAATGCCGAGAGCCTTATATTCATCGTGGTATGCCCAAACGTAAGAATGAAGCTCGTGCATAGAGTATCTCTTAACAAGCATATCCTTGATTCTGTTCTCGTCTGTTTTTTCAACAGCGGGGCGAACGGGATATACGGGAACTTCAGCTGTGTGGATATCGAAGTTATCGTAGCCGTAGATACGTGTGATCTCTTCAATGATGTCAGCCTTGATTGTAACGTCCTTTGTTGCTCTCCAGCTGGGAACCGAAACGGAGAACTGATCGTTTTCAAGCTCAACGCCAAAACCGAGGGCTGTGAGAGTTTTAACGATAGTTTCGTTTGAAATTTCAATACCTGTATACTTATTAACGAAAGCCTTATCGAATGTGAGGTTGATCTGAGGATAGCTGAATGCGATCTCGTCTGTGAGAGCGGAAACAACCTTAGCTTCGCTGTCAGCATCGGTGAGAAGCTTAACGAATCTTGCAACTGCAACGGTTGTCATTTCGGGGTCAAGGCTTTTTTCATATCTCATAGAAGCGTCTGTTCTGTGAGCAAGGCGAACCGTGGACTTGCGGATGGATGCCGCGTCAAAGGTTGCGCTCTCAAGAGTGAGAGTGGAAGTATCGGCAACGATCTCAGAATCAAGACCGCCCATAATGCCTGCGATAGCAACAGGAGTGTCACCGTTGCAGATCATAAGTGTGTTTTCATCAATGTTTCTTTCAACGCCGTCAAGAGTTGTGAAGGTGAAGGGAGTGTCGAATTTTTTAACGCGGATCTGTTCAACCTTTCTTGCATCAAAAGCGTGCATGGGCTGACCCATTTCAAGCATAATGTAGTTTGTGATATCTGCAAGGAAGTTAAGCGCTCTCATTCCGCAATAGAAAAGACGAATGCGCATATTCACAGGGCTCACGTGTCTTGAAATACCCTCGAACTTGATTGAGGAATATCTCTGGCAAAGGGGATCTTCGATCTTAACGTCAACCTTTTCAAGACCGTCGTATACGGAAAGGTCAGAAACTGCAAGGGGCTTAAGTTCTCTGCCTGCAATTGCTGCAAATTCTCTTGCAATACCGTAATGGCCCCAGAGGTCAGGGCGGTTTGTGAGAGATTTATTGTCAACTTCGAAGATAATGTCTTCAATATCGTAAACGGTTTTAAGATCTGTGCCAAGAGGAATATCGTCGGTCAGATCCATAATTCCGTCGTTGGAATCGCTGATGCCAAGCTCTTTTTCGGAGCAGCACATACCGTTGGATGTGTAGCCTGCAAGCTTTCTGGGAGCGATGGTGATATCGCCTATCTGCGCGCCAAGCTTAGCGAAAGCTGTTTTCATACCAACGCGAACGTTGGGAGCGCCGCAAACAACGTCAACAAGCTCATCCTCACCGATGTCCACTTTGAGAAGGTGGAGCTTCTTTGATTCGGGATGGTTTTCAACGCTTTTGATCTCAGCGCAAACGATGCCGTTTACATCACTTCCCTTGAAGAAGATCTCATTTTCAACTTCGGCAGTTGAAAGGGAAAATTTATTGATAAGCTCCAATTTATCAAGACCTGTAAAGTCAACGTAATCGGAGATCCAATTCATAGATAATAACATTTCTTTGCCGCTCCTTTCTTATTTATCGTCAGTGAACTGAGAAAGAGTTTTAAGGCTGCCGCTGTTAAGGTCGCGAATGTCCTTAACGCCGTATTTCATCATAGCAAGTCTTGTAAGGCCAAGACCAAACGCAAAGCCTGTATATTCATCGGGATCGATTCCGCCTGCCTTAAGCACTTCGGGATGGATCATACCGCAGGGGCAAAGCTCAAGCCAGCCGCTGTGCTTACATGAGGGGCATCCCTCGCCGCCGCAGATAAGGCAGCTGATATCAAGCTCAAAGCCGGGTTCAACGAAGGGGAAGAAGCCGGGACGCAGACGCACCTTGATATCCTTCTGGAACACTTCGGAAAGCATTGTCTTCATAAAGAAGATGAGGTTGGAGATAGAAATATCTTTATCAACCATAACTCCTTCCATCTGGAAGAATGTGTTTTCGTGGCAAGCGTCAGTTGCTTCGTTACGGAAGCATCTGCCGGGGAATATAGCCTTGATGGGCTTGCCCTCGTTCACGAGAGCATCCTTATATTTCTTGTAGATAGCATTCTGAGCCGCGGAGGTGTGGCTTTTGAGAAGCTGACCGTTATCAAGATAATACGTGTCCTGCATATCTCTTGCAGGGTGATCCTTGGGGATATTAAGAGCTTCAAAGCACTCATAGTCTGTTACGATCTCGCTATAGTCTTCAACGGCGAAGCCCATGGAGCGGAAGATATCTTCGCACTGGCGCTGAACCAGAGTGATGGGGTGATATGAACCTCTTTCAAGGTTTGCAGGAGTTGAAATATCAAACTCAGGCATACGGCTGTTTTCAAGCTCGATCTCCTTCTGCTTGAGTTCTTCTCTCTTTTCTGCGATCTTGTCATTAACTTCGTTTTTGAGAACGTTAACAGCCTGACCGAATGTTTTCTTTTCCTCATTGGAAAGGTTTTTCATTTCCTTGAGAAGCTCAGTTACATAGCCTTTTTTGCCGATGTATTCAACTCTGATCTTTTCAAGCTCGTCCATTGTCTGAACGTTTTCCAGAGCCGCCATAAAATTAAGGCGAACTTCGGTTGTTTTGTCTGCCATAATTAGATCCTTTCTATTTAATGAAACTTGTGTATAAAAATAAAAAACGCCCCGAACAAATAACGTCGGGACGGGGAAAACACCACCGCGGTACCACCCGAGCTTTTTCCGCTGAAAGCGAAAACACTCTTACGCGCTTTAAGGGGCGCACCCCCGACAAGCTACATATCACCTGCCGCGCTCCGAAGGGAAAGGCAAAAGCTGAAGGAAATGCTTTGCTTGCAGCCAAGGCAAAGCTCTCTGGGAAGTCCTTTTTTCAGTCAGCCGACTTCATCACCGCAATACAGTAATTATACTACAACCTTTCACGCTATGTCAAGGATTATTTATAATATGTTGAAAAACATCGTCCATCCTTGACACAAATGTGGTTATTTGATAGAATTAGGTATCTTTTTAAAAACGGAGAAAAACTATGAAAAGAATAACAAGCTTTTCCGTTGACCACGACTATATCGTGCCCGGCTTTTACGTTTCACGCCGCGACGGAGATATCAATACATACGACCTCAGAACACGACGCCCCAACTGCGGCTCTTATATGGACAATCTGACAATGCATTCCGTTGAGCATATGCTTGCAACGTTTCTCAGAAATTCCGAATATGCCGACAGAGTTATATATTTCGGACCTATGGGTTGCCAGACAGGTTTTTATCTGCTTATGCGTGACACAAGCGACAGCGAAGCATATGCGCTGACAAAAAAGGTGCTCCGACAGACGATAGACCACGACGGTGAAATGTTCGGAGCCGAGAGAAAAGAATGCGGAAACTATAAAAATCTTGATCTTGCAAGCGCAAAGGCTGAATGTTCTGCATATCTCACAGCGCTTGGGATGCGAGAAGAAATGAAAGGCGAGGATTTTTCCTATGACAAAAATTAACACAGTTGGCGTTATTGCCGCAATGCAGATTGAGATCGACGCGCTTAAAGCGCGCCTTGAAAACAGCGAAACCGTTACCATCAGCGGAATCGAATATGTGAGCGGAATGCTTCACGGCAAAAAGGTTATCGCTGCCAAATGCGGAATTGGCAAGGTTTTTGCTGCGATCTGCGCACAGACAATGATACTCCGCTTTGCTCCCGATTGCATCATCAACACAGGCGTTGCAGGAGCTCTTAATAAAGAGCTTCACATCTGCGATATCGTTGTTGGCGAAAAAACGGTTCAGCACGATATGGATACGTCAGCAATCGGTGATCCCGTTGGACTTGTTTCAGGCATCAACGTTGTTTTCTTTGAAAACGATAAGTTTGTTGCCGATGTTATTTGCGAAAGCGCAGAAAAACTGGGATTTGCTCACAGACGCGGAATAATTGCCTGCGGCGACCGTTTTGTTGCAGATAGCGCAACAAAGGAAAAGATCGTTGAAAACTTCGGAGCGGACGCCTGCGAAATGGAATCTGCCGCAATGGCGCAAGCTTGCTATATAAATAACGTGCCCTTCGGAGTTATCCGCGCAATTTCTGACGGAGCAGACGACGGCGCAAATATGGACTACCCCACATTTGCAAAAATCGCCGCCGAAAAAGGAATTGCACTCACAGACGAGTTTATTAAAAATATCTGAATATAAAAACTGCCGCTTCAAACGGCAGTTTTTTGTCACGTCAAGAGGGTCATGGTTTACAAGATCTCTCTCTTGACAGGACGTTGGTCACAACGGGAATTGTTACGCTAAACGGTAATTTATGTTACCCAAAGCACTCCCCAGCGGGGAGGGGGGACCGCCGCAGCGGTGGGTGAGGAGAAAAATACTACAATCACTTAAAAATGCTCTCCTCATCCGACCTCTGCACGTTCAACTTCGTTGAAGTGCTTCGGCC
>JAGAPL010000080.1 GCA_017623255.1 Clostridia bacterium | reverse complement strand
CGGAATAAATAACCGCCCTGCCATCGTGGCTAAGCAGGGCGGCATTTCCGCCCATAAGGCTCCACTGATAATTGCGAAGCAATTTTTAGGGGAGCTGTCAACGAAGTTGACTGAGGGGTCAAGAAACACAAACAAACATACTGAAAGCTTAAATATAAGCGAAAAGAATGATAATTGTGAAAGAGGACCCTTCCGTCTTGCCTAACGGCAATCCACCTCCCCTAAAACTGCCTTCGGCAGCATCAGTGGAGGCTTAGAGTAACAACCTCCCCAGAGGTGAACAAAAATGAAAAAATCCCACAACCCCGACCTTATTCCAACTGCGCGAATACTCAGGCAGGAAATGACCAGAGAGGAAAAACATCTTTGGTACGACTTTTTAAAAAATTATCCCATACATTTTACAAGACAGAAAATAATAACCCACTATATTGCTGATTTCTATTGTGCAAAAGCAAAGCTGGTTATTGAATTAGACGGAGCTCAGCATCGTACAGAAGAAGGCAGAGCTTACGACGAGAAAAGAACAGAGTTCCTCAAACAATATGGACTTGTGGTTCTCAGAATTCCTAACAAGCAGATCAATGATAACTTTGAGGGAATGTGCAAGTATATAGACACTATAGTTAGAAAACGACTAAACGGCGAGAAAATGCCGCTGTTTATGTAAATATATTAGCCTCCTCTGATAATTGCGAAGCAATTTTTGGGGAAGCACAAACCTAAAGCCTCCACTGACACTACCGAAGGTAGTTTTAGGGGAGGTGGCACGTCCTAAGACGTGACGGAAGGGTCCTTAAAAACAAATGCTTTCAACTGTATTCAAAGTGAAGGTATGTAAGTTAATGTTATAGACGACCCCTCAGTCTCGCAAGCTCGACAGCTCCCCTAAAAACTGCTTTGCAGTTATCAGTGGAGCCTTAAAGTAACACTCCCCTAAGCAAGGGGAGCCTTAGAGTAATAAGAAAAGGAGGTACAGACAGATGCAAAAGAAAAATGAAAAAGTCGGGCACTTGCTGATGTCTGTGCTGGTGCTTTTCATATGTGTTGCGGCAACAAGCGTTGCTCTCACAAGCAGAATAAACGGTTTCCTTCTGGATGATTCCGGAGCGATACCCCTTGTTTCCGAATCGGATGAAACAACCGCAGGCGAAACTGAAGCCGAGCCCGAAACAACAACAGAAACTGAGGCGCAAACATCCGCGCCCGAAACAGAAACAACCCCTGCAGAAACCAAAAAGCCTCAGGTGGTTCAAAATGCTAACCCCGGCTTTGAGGTTAACGACGATAACACAGTTTGGACAACAAACACTCAGGTTGAAATTTTTAAGCTTTCCTATGAAAACAGTGAAGCTAACATCACTGTTCAGTCTTCCGATGGCGAAAAGGTATTCGCCCCCGGAACAGAAAATTCTTATACATTCAAATTGAAAAACACGGGCAATGTTGCCCTTGATTATACAGTTGACATAGACGCATATTTCACCCCCGGCGAAACTGTTATTCCCATAACAGCAAGAGTTAATCGCTACGATGGCGAGTGGCTCGTTGGCTCAGGTGACAGCTATGTTGACATTCCCTCCCTCGACAGCGCATCTGACAGCGCAACTTTGGGCGCAGGGAAATATACTTATTACACTCTCGATTGGCAGTGGCCCTTTGAGAGCGGAAATGACGAATACGACACAATGCTTGGTAACCTTGCCGCAAAAGGCGAGGATATCACCCTCACTATCGTTATAAAAACAACCGCTGAGGCAGACTATACAGAGCCGGGCAGCCCCGGAATCACTCCTCCTCAGACGGGTGATATCAACCAGACAGAGCTTTGGCTCATTATGGGCGGCATCTCCGCTGTTCTGTTTGTGTTTATGATAGTGGCTCAGAAGGGCGACGATCGCAAGAAACGCGCGGAGGCAAAAGCAGTTGAAAAAGAATAAAAAGAAATTCCCACCCGTGCTCAGATTGATTTTGCTTGTCATCTGCGGCGCGGTATTGGGCGTTAACGTCTATTTGGCAAATGCAAAAAGTCTTGTTGGCAACCAGATGCCCATGCCCTTCGGCTATGGCGCATCAGTGGTGCTTTCAGGTAGTATGGAGCCTGAGTTTTCCAAGGGTGATCTTATCATTGTTGGAGAAGCAGATAGCTATCAGGAACGCGATATCGTAGTTTTTCAGGATGGCGCAAGCCTTGTTGTGCACCGTATCATCGAAATTGACGGTGAAAAAATAATCACTCAGGGGGATGCTAATAATGTCCCCGACGAGCCTATTGAATCGTCTGTAATCAAAGGCAAAGTGCTTTTTCATATAGATAAATTGGGCACGATCGTCAGCTTTTTCAAAACCCCCGTGGGCACAGTGCTCATAATTGCGGCGGCAATTGCGTTGGTTGAAATTCCCAGACGACGTGAAAAGGATGCCGACGACGCTGAAAAACAGAAGATACTTGAAGAGATCAAGCGTCTCAGAGAAGAAGCACTCAATAACACAGAAAATAAAAAATAAAAGGGAGAGAGGTGAAGCAGAATGTCACAGCAGCCAAAGGCAAAAATGAATATTCCCATGTGCGCGGCGTGCGTTTTGCTTTGTTTAACCCTCTTTTCCATCCATCTCACCAGTGGACTCTACGCTAAATACATCGCCAAAGGCAACGGCGAGGACGATGCGAGAGTTGCGAAGTTTAACGTTGTCACAACGGGTGATGCAGATGCTGTTGCTGTCAGCACCGCGGTTGTTTTTGATACGTATGTTATAAAGGTTGAAAACAAATCCGAGGTTGCGGTTGAGTATAATATGTCAGTTGCGCTCGAAAGCAAAAGCGAGAGCGCCGGTGTGGACGCAAGCTTGGATAAAGATAATGGTACACTTGCAGCTAACGCTTCAACTGCCAACATTCATACCCTTACATTCTCCGTATTAAATTGGGATAAGATAACAGAAAATACCAAGGCAGAATCTGCAAATATTAACATTGGTTTCACCGTCACCATCGACGTTGTTCAGATAGACTAAGGGGGTGAGCAGCGTGAATGAAAATAGAAGAAGAATAAAAAGAGGGCTGCTCATAGGCCTTGCAGTACAACTGGTAATATTGGCCGTAGTTGGCGGATTTGTATATTCAAAGTATGTTAAGCAGGACAAGCTGAACGGCACCCTTAATATCACCGCTGAGCTTGGTAAGATTCAGCTTCTTGAGCATGAGGCGGTCAAGACAGATAAAGGCGACTATATATTCACAGAGATTTTGTTGCCTACTGAAACAAAGAAGGGCAACACCTACGATCACGTACTCCCCGGACTTGATATACCCAAGGATCCTCATATAGTAGTCACAGGCAAAACTCCCATCCCTGCGTATATCTTCGTTGAGGTTGTGGAGGATGAGAATTTTGATGAATACAACGGACACGTGCAAAATAAATTGGCATATAGCTTGACAAGCAGTTGGAAAAAGCTTGAAAGTGTAACAGGAGAACACGGCGGAACGGTATATGTTTACGCTAGCGGAGATACAGCTATCTCCGTCAAAGGCAATATTGATAAGCTGTCAATATTGGAAAGCGATAAAATAATCGTCAGCCAGAAGGTTAGTATAGCTCCCCCTGCAAAATTAGAGTTTTACGCAACAATGGCGCAGGCGGTAAATGGAAAAACACCTGCAGAGATTTACACCGCGCAAGGCGCAGCGTAAAAAATACCACCTGTAGGGCGGTTTGCCCTCAAACCGCCGAGAATAAAGAATTAAGGTCGCACGTAGACGGCGGCCCCGCGGCAAGCCGCCCTACAAGAACGCTTGCTTGCAAAAAATCCAAAAGAAAGGACGGTAAATAGCTATGAATAATTCCGAAAGCGGAATGGCAAAAAAGAATATAGTAGTACGCTTTTTGGCATTTAGCCTTGCAGCAATAATGATGCTGGGCGCATTTGCTGTTGTGCCCGTACTTTCTGTAGAAAGCGAGCCCGAGGCGGAGCAGAGCCAGAGCGCGCAGAATAATAGCGAAATTGTATATGATGAGGACGTTCTCAGCATCACAGTTGATGGTGAGGAGAGAACCGAGCTTGAGATATACGAAAATGAAAAGGTAACAATCAAAGCCGAGGGCGTGTTGGCGGCGAAATATCAGTGGCAGATATTGCACCCCGAAAGAAGCGGCCTCTGGGTTGATATATATGAAGAAACAAAGGCAACTTTGGACGTATCCCTTGCGCTCACAAGCAATATGGAGCAGGAAGACGGCAAGACATACCTTCGTTGTCTGGCATACGAAGCAGAGGGCGCATACGTAACCGACGTGCTTGAAGTTGCAACATTAGAAGGCACAAAGCCCATCGACGCCCCCGAAATCCCCACAGTTAAAGTTGAAACAAAGAACCCCCACCTGGTTTATGCGGATGATGACCCGATAACTCCTGAGTTTGTATCTATCACTGTTAAATATGAAAGTTGGGAATATCACTACGATGTAGATTCTCATAAATATGTGCTTGAGAATATGGGCGCTGTATTTGATCCCTATATTGCAACTTTAGAGTATAACGTTGGTTTCACAACACCAATTCCTGTTCCTACAGTTTTGGGTTATAAGGCTACTATGGAGGCAAAAACTGGATTTGAATTGAGTGCAGACGGCAAATATATCAATCCTAATTTAGCAAACGTAACAAGTGATATAGAATTAACTATTAAATATGTTCCTATGCCCGTAGATTATGAGGTTCATTATTTGTTCCAGAATGTTTACGACGATATGTATGTAATGAAT
>JAGAPL010000014.1 GCA_017623255.1 Clostridia bacterium | reverse complement strand
GGAATAAGCCTTCTCCAGCGGAGAAGGTGGCCGAAGCACTTCAACGAAGTTGAACGTGCAGAGGTCGGATGAGGAGAGCATTTTTAAGTGATTGTAGTATTTTTCTCCTCACCCACCGCTGCGGCGGTCCCCCCTCCCCGCGGGGGAGGGCTTTGGGTAACATAAATTCCCGTTTATATTATTACCCATTTATGTTTTCGGTGGGGGTTAAAGGGGGAGGAACTTTATAAAAAGTCCCTCCCCCTTACTTACTTAATCTTATTTTTCAATAACAAAAGACTGTTTGTTGCCTTCCTCGCCCCAGATAACTTCGAGAGTTACGGGGATATTGGATTCAAACGTGATAACAGGCTTTTCGTTTGCGCTGTTTCTTGCTTGGCACATAAGTGTCATTTCGCCGTCAACGCCGAAGGGATACTGCTCAACACCGTGCTTTTCAAGCAATGTAACGTCCCAAGTGATCTTCTTCTTTCCGGCATCGGGTTTGATACCGAAGATGTACTCAAAGAGGATGGAAATAGGAGCGAGACCCGTCCAGCCAACGAAGTCCTTCATTGCGATTTCGCCCTTTGAAGGCTTGCCGTCGTTGACAAATTCGGGAGCATAATTTTCAAAGACTGTGTTTGTTTCCTTGAACACTTCAACAACAGTGTAGAGATAGTCCATAGCGATCTCGTGGTAGAGACCCTACTTGCCGTATTTGTCAAGGCCCTTGAGGATCATATAGTTAGTGGGAGCCCAAACGCCGCCGCACCAGTAACCGCCGCTCTTTCCGTACCAGGGGTGGTCAACGGAGAGGCAGGGGACTCTGTTGGGAGTTTTGAATGCGTTTTCGTCTTCAAGGTGAGCGATAAGCTTTTCAGCTCTTTCGGGAGAAGCGCACTCTGCAAGCAGCGCCCAGAAAGCGCCTGCGTGGCGAACCTTGTTCCATTCGCCTGTTTTCCACAGGTCATAATAGAAGCCTGTTTCTTCGTCCCAAAGCTTCTGGTTGATAACAGCCTCAAGGTTGTTTCTTTCAGCTTCAAGTTCGGGGATGAACTCCTTGCGATCAAGTATTTCAGCCATTTTAATAAGGATGTTGCAGTTGTTAAGCTCTTGCATACAAGCGTCAACCCAGATCATATGGCCGTGGCTGTACATAACGGAGTAGCCGGGCTGAACACGGGGGAGGTTGTCCATTCCGCAGCCCCAGCCGGAAGACCAATATGTTCCGTCGGGCCATGTGCGGAATTCACTCATCCAGCGGTGGTATGCCATAAGAGGAGGGAACACCTTTGCAAGACGGTCTTTATTGCCAAAGTTAAGATAGTATTCCCATTCGCACCAGGCCATAATATCGGGGCCGGTAGATGCAGGGTCAAAGCGGGTGAAATGGTCACGGCCTGTAGCTTCTTCGATCTCGCGGCAGATGTAGCCGTCTTTGTGCTGATGAGAATAAAGGTTGTCGAGGGTGCCCTGGAAATTGAAGATTCTGTCAGCATATTTGCCGAACATCAGAATAAAGGATGTGTCCCACATAAACACGCATCCGTTGAATGCGGTGTCTATAAAGTTAGAAACAAATCCTGTTCCGGGAATGGGGCTGCCGAGATTGCCGAATGCAAGCTCCCAGGCTCTCCAATAACATCTGATGTAGTCATCGTGTCCGTCCCAGGTGGGAATGGGAAGCTTGGCCTTTGAATCTTCAAAGGTGGGCAGGGGTGTTGTGTCGGGCTCTTTGGTGATGAAATAGTTTTCTGCAACCAGCGGCACGGGCTGAGGGGGCAGAGTGATCTCATCGTTCTGTTTGAAGAAATCCATAATAAGTCCTTTCTATTTTAAACAATATTTTTTTCGTTCTTTTTGATTATTCTATGCCTCATAAAGAAGAACAGGATCATCATGCAAATGAGGGTGAATATCCAGGATGCAGGATAAACTGCAAAGAGAGTCAGCGCTCTGTTTTCGGTTGCGTGTTTGAAAATGGTTGCTATCCAAACAAGTCTGAAGCCGCAGGTGCCCACAAGGGAAACGGATGTTGAGGAAACTGAGGCGCCAAGTCCCTGCGTTGAGCCGGAGAAAACGTCGAGAATTCCGCAGAAAATGTGGAAGGGGCATATAACCGACATACGAACAATTGCTTCGCGCAATGCTTCTTCGTTATCAACGATGAACACTCTGAGCAGAGGGTCTCTGAAGGTCCAGAATAGTCCGTTCAAGCTCAGGCTGATAACGGAAACGCAGGCTATGCAAATAGCGATCGCGTGATTCATTCGCTTGTATTTTTTAGCGCCCATATGCTGAGCAACAAAGGTTATAGCCGTTTGCGCAAAGCTTGTCATAGCAACGGAAACGAAGGCTTCATAGTTGCCCTGAGCAGATGCGCCTGTTACAACGGCGGCTCCCAGAGAGTTTACGGAAGACTGGATAACCAGGTTTGAAACACAGTAAACCGAGCTCTGAAGCCCTGAGGGAATACCGATTCTAAGGATTCGGAGAAGTTTCTGGGGGTATATTTTGATTTTTTTTAGCTCAAAACGGAAAAACTCGTTTGTTTTTGTAAGGTATCTGCAAACAAGAAATCCGGCTGTAAGCTGAGAGATTATCGTTCCCAGGGCAACGCCTGCAATGCCAAGATGGCAAACGAGAACGAAGAAAAGGTTGAAGATAATGTTGATGCCGCCTGCAATGAGCATATAGTAAAGGGGACGCTTTGTGTCGCCAACACCTCGCAGAATTGCTGAGCCAAAGTTGTATATCATTGCAAAGGGCATTCCGAGAAAGTAGATCACAAGATATGTAGTTGCGCCGCGCATCATTTCTTCGGGACAGTCTGTCCAGATAAGAGCCTGATGGGAGAAAACAGCACCTAAAATGCCGAATCCAACGCCGCAAATAATGGCGGTCATCATAGAGGTGTGAACGATTTCGTGAGTGTCTCGGTGGTTGCCGCCTCCGATGGACTGAGCAATGCATACTGCAGTTCCCGTGGAGATGCCGATAAGAATGTTGACGATAAGTGAAACTATAGGGGAAGCGCATCCCATTGCGCCAAGATCATTTGAGCCGCAAAACTGACCGATAACAAGATTGTCCATAGTGGACAGGAACATCTGCAGCATATTTGTGAGCATAACGGGGAATGCAAATGATAAAATTCTTCTTAAAAGATTTCCTTCTGTAAGAAGGACGGGCGCAGTGTTTTTTTTCATTTTATCAAAGCCTTTCGGGCGCATGGATTTCTACACTAACTATATTAAATTTTAAGTATAAAGTCAAGGGATTTTTGCCGTCGCAAATAAAAATATAGGGATGTAATCTGAATACATTAAATAAATTTATAGTTTGGCCAACAAACGATCATAACGCTATTTCACCGCTAACGATAATTTGTCACCTTATCTGTAGGGACCGACGTCCCCGGCGGTCCGTAAACGATTGTTGTTGAATATCAATATATGATAGCGGCGAGGAAAAGGAATCTTCGATGTACCATTATTAATTGTAACCATTTTTTATAATGTCTGTGTTAAATCATGGACCGCCGAGGACGTCGGTCCCTACGGGAATTGCTACGCTAAACAATAATTTACCCAATAACTTTCACAAGTCACCGTTTCTTTTGCTATATTTTATATATTGACACAAATCGAGGAATATGGTATACTTATAAAAATGAATATAATGGAGGACAGTATGCTGAACGCAGTACTCAAAAACGCGAATATTTATACAGAAAACGGCTTTGAATACGGCACTCTTATTATTGAGAACGGTATTGTTTCCGACACTTTCAGTGGCGGTTTTGTCCCCGATGATGCTATTATTTTCGATTTGAACGGTAGTTTTATATTTCCCGGCTTTGCTGATGTACATGTGCATTTGCGTGAGCCGGGTTTTTCATACAAAGAAACCATTGCAAGCGGCACGGCGGCAGCGGCAAGAGGCGGATATACAGACGTTTGCTCAATGCCAAACCTTAAGCCTGCTCCCGATTCTGCGGAAAATCTGAAAGTACAGCTTGATATCATCGGTCGCGATGCAAAAGTCAGAGTTTATCCCTACGCAACCATCACAAAGGGGCAGATGGGCGAAGAGCTTTCCCATATGGAAGATATGCCCGAGGCTATCGCCTTCAGCGACGACGGACGCGGCGTGCAGACAGACGCAATGATGGAAGCGGCAATGATAAAGGCAAAAGAGCTTGGCAAAATGATAGTTGCTCATTGCGAGGTCAACGACCTTCTCCGAGGCGGATATATTCACGACGGAGAATATGCAAAGGCTCACGGACACAGAGGAATCTGCTCAGAGAGCGAATGGGCGCAGATTGCGCGCGATATTGAGCTTGTGAAGAAAACGGGCTGCTCTTATCACGTTTGCCATATATCCACAAAGGAAAGCGTTGATATAATCCGCCGCGCTAAAGCGGAAGGCGTTGATATCACCTGCGAAACAGGTCCCCACTATCTTATCCTTTGCGACGAGGACCTGCAGGAAAATGCGAGATTCAAAATGAATCCTCCACTTCGTGCAAGAGCCGATATGGAGGCTCTCGTTGAGGGCATCAAGGACGGCACAATTGATATGCTGGCAACAGACCACGCCCCCCATTCCGCTGAGGAAAAGGGCAGAGGACTTGAAAAGAGCCTTATGGGCGTTGTGGGCCTTGAAACAGCATTTGCCGAAATGTATACGCATCTTGTAAAAACAGGTGTTATAACTCTTGAAAAGCTGATTGAGATCATGTATAAAAATCCCTGCAAGCGTTTCGGTTTGGGACGCGAAAAGGGAATTTCAAAGGGCGAGATTGCAAACCTCACCGTGTTTGACGTCAGCGAAGAATATACGGTTGACCCTGCAGATTTTGCTTCAATGGGCAGAGCAACTCCCTTTGAGAGCGATAAGGTTTGCGGAAAATGTCTTCTCACAGTTTGCGATGGAGAGATTGCGTATAAGGCGTAGGCTGAACGAAACCGGTGCGTTTTTATCGACCTTTTTTGAAAAAGGTCGCGGGTTATCAGGGCGGAGCCCTGAGACGCGCTTCGCAGAGCGCGGATTTCCCAATACTCACCGGAAATCACGAGATTGGCTTTGCCAACTCGGCAGGGAACCTCTTGGTCGCTCTCCGCAGAGAGCGAAATCTCTTTACACCTCATCAGTCACTTTGTGACAGCTTCTCCTCAAGGAGAAGCCTAATAAAAGGAAGGAAAAAGCTATGAACAAAGGAATATATAAGATTCTTGAAAACAAGAATATAGCACCCTTGGTTTATAAAATGGTGCTGGAGGGCGACGTTTCTCACATAAGCGCGCCCGGTCAGTTTATCAATATAGCTCTTGATGGATTTTATCTGCGCCGTCCCATTTCCGTTCACGACGTTGATCGTGAAAAGGGAACGGTAACAATCATCTATAAGGTGGTTGGTAAGGGCACAGAAGCAATGATGAATATGACAGAGGGAGTGCTTGACGTGCTCACAGGTCTTGGCAACGGATTTGACACGTCCCTTGCAGGCGAGCATCCCGTTGTTATCGGCGGCGGCGTTGGCGTGCCTCCCATGTTCCTTCTTGCTAAAGAGCTCATTGCTCAGGGCAAAAAGGTCACAGCTATTCTTGGCTTCAATAAAAAAGAAGAGATCTTCTGCGAGGAAGATTTTAAGGCGATCGGCGCTGAGGTTATCGTTGCAACAGCTGACGGCAGCTACGGTGTTAAGGGCTTTGTAACAAACGCTCTTGAAACAGTTGAGGCACCCACATTCTATTATGCCTGCGGTCCCGAGCCTATGCTTAAGGCGCTTTACAACTCAAGCGAGCTTGACGCTCAGCTTTCATTTGAAGAGAGAATGGGCTGCGGCTTCGG
>JAGAPL010000079.1 GCA_017623255.1 Clostridia bacterium | reverse complement strand
GCTAAACTATAATTTATCACCTTCGACGGAGAATTGTTGTACAAAACAATAGGCTATCAACTGCACGTTGTTTAAGCATTTCGCAACCATTTACAAAAAACTCTTGAAATTATGCTAAAGATATTGTAAAATAAATAAATAGTACTATTGAAAGGAATAGATAAAACATGATTAATAATGTGATTGATATGCTCAAGGAATATGATCCCGAGGTGGGTAATTCAATTGAAGCCGAATATAAAAGACAGAAGAGAGGCCTGGAGCTGATCGCAAGCGAAAATGCTGTTTCCGAAGCAGTTATGCTTGCAATGGGCACTCCTCTCACAAACAAATATGCTGAAGGCTATCCCGGACATCGTTACTACGGCGGTTGCGAATGCGTTGACGTAACAGAGCAGATCGCAATTGACAGAGCAAAGAAGCTTTTTGGCGCAGAGCACGCAAACGTTCAGCCTCACTCAGGCGCGCAGGCAAACACTGCGGTTTATATGGCGCTTCTTAACCATGGCGATACAGTTATGGGTATGAATCTTGCTCATGGCGGTCATCTCACTCACGGTAGCCCTGTAAACTTCTCAGGAAAAAATTATAATTTCGTTGCTTACGGTGTTGAAGATGACGGATATATCAACTACGACGAAATGGAAAAAATCGCCGTTGAATCACAGCCCAAGCTTATCGTTGCAGGCGCTTCTGCTTATCCCAGAGTTATCGACTTTGCAAGAATTTCCGAAATTGCAAAGAAGGTTGGAGCTATCTTTATGGTAGATATGGCGCACATTGCAGGTCTTGTTGCTGCAGGCGTTCATCCTTCCCCCGTTCCCTATGCGGATATCGTAACAACAACAACACATAAAACTCTCCGCGGCCCCCGTGGCGGTCTCATTCTTTGCCGCGAAGAATATGCCAAGGTAATTGACAAAGCAATTTTCCCCGGTATGCAGGGCGGCCCTCTTGAGCACATCATTGCTGCAAAGGCTATCTGCTTCGGAGAGGCTCTCAAGCCCGAATTCAAGACTTATCAGGAGCAGGTTGCAAAAAATGCAAAGGCTCTTGCAGAAGGTCTGCTTGAAGGCGGCTTCGACCTTGTTTCCGGCGGCACAGATAACCACCTTATGCTCCTTGATCTTCGTCCCATGCACATCACAGGTAAGGAAATGGAAAGAAGACTTGACGAGGTTTATATCACGGTTAATAAGAACTCCATTCCCAACGACCCTGAAAAGCCTTTTGTAACAAGCGGTATCAGAATCGGCACTCCTGCAGTTACGTCAAGAGGTCTCAAGGAAGAGGATATGAAAATTCTTGCTCACCTTATCACACTCACAGCAACTGAATTTGAAGAAAAGGCAGATTATATTCGCGCTGAAGTTACAAAGCTTTGCGAAAAATATCCCCTTTACGAATAATACGGGAAAAGAGAAAGAAAATGAAAAAAACGATTTCTATTGTTGCTTTGCTTCTTACAATGTGCCTTATGCTTGCAGGATGCAATAAAAATAATGACGAAAATGTACCCGATGGATATCAGCTTGCTTCATCCGAGGAGGCAGACTATCTTTTCTATGTTCCTGAAAATTGGATAGTTGATTCTTCAACTCTCTACACAAGCGCGTATGTTTCTGCAGGTGACGCGTCAAGCGTTTCCGTCACAGCTTACGGACTTGAAAGAGAATCGACGACCGTTGCGGATTGGTGGCAGGGCTATCAAAGCCAGTTCACAGCGGCTTTCAGCGCATATGAAGCTGTCGGCGAAAAGGAAATAAAAATGGGCGGCGTTGATGGTATGCAGTATACATATACCGCAACTATGGCAGACGTGCAGTATAATTTCGTTTGCTCTGCGGTTGTTCGCGGCAACTACGTTTACTATATGCTCTACACATCAACTCCCACTTATTTTGAAAATCATCTCGAAGAGCTTGATGGCATCATCAGCAATTTCAATTTTAAATAAATCAGGTTAATTATGAATTATATTTATCTTGATAACAGCGCAACAACGAAACCTTCAGAGGCCTCTCTCAAAAAAATGGGAGAGGCTTTGAATGTTTGCTATGGCAATCCTTCATCAGTGCATAAAATGGGCAACGAAGCAAAGAAAATGCTTGATGAAGCAAGACGCCAGGTTATTCTTTCTCTTGGCTTCAGAAGAGAAAACGATTGCAGACTGTTTTTCACCTCCGGCGGAACTGAAGCAAATAATATGGCTGTTTTCGGCAGCGTTTTTGCAAAGGACAGACCGTTAAAAAACGGAAGCCGCGGAAAAATATTTATTTCTGCAGGTGAACATTCTTCCGTAGTAAATGCGTCAAAACGTCTTGAGGCGGAAAACTTCACGGTTTTGGAGGTTCCCACCACGGGCGGAGTTCTTGACCTTGATTATATAAAGGAAAATGCGGATAATAATACTGTGCTGGCTTCTTTTATGCTTGCAAACAACGAAACGGGAGCAATATACGACGTGAAAAGCGCTTTTCAGATAATCCGCGCGGCCTCCCCAAAGGCAGTATGCCACGTGGACGCGGTGCAGGCATATCTGAAAACAAAGTTCACTCCCACGTCCCTTTCTGCAGATCTTCTTTCAATCCGCGCCCATAAGATATTTTCCCCCACGGGAGCAGGCGCGCTTTACGTCACTCACGATATGATAAAGGCAAAGAGAATAATTCCCATTCTGTATGGCGGCGGTCAGGAGGATGATTACAGAAGCGGAACGGAAAACGTTCCCGCAATAGTGGCATTCGGCGCGGCGGCGGCAGAGGGAAAAGCTCAGATGGCGGAGAGAATTGAAAAGATAACAGCCCTCAGAGAAAAGCTTCTTGCAGCTATCGGCCAAATGAACGTCAGAGCAAATATCCCCGAAAAAACTCTGCCCAATATTATAAACATAACTCTCCCCGGCATCAGAAGTGAGATAATGCTCAATTATCTTTCAGGCGAGGGTATCTGCATTTCGGCAGGCAGCGCTTGCTCAACCCATTCTTCGGGCCCCAGCCACGCGCTTCTCGCTTACGGACTTTCTAAAGACGAGGCTGACACGTCTGTGAGAATAAGCCTTTCTCACGAAAACACAGAAGAAGAAATTGACATATTCGTTTCTGCGCTGGAAAAAGGTCTTCAGACACTTGCTAAAAAGTAAAAGGTGAAAAAATGAAAAAATACGATGCTATTCTTTTTGATCTTGACGGCACACTTCTTCCTATGGATATGAATGTTTTTATGAAGGAGTATTTCAAAAACCTTTGCGCAAATCTTTCTTATCTCGGTCTTGATGCAAAAACTCTCACAGATTGCGTCTGGGCAGGCACTGCCGCAATGGTGAAAAACGACGGAAAGAGAAAAAACGGCGAGGTTTTCTGGGAAACTTTCCAGTCTCTTGTGAAAACTGACCTCAGCGAAGCAAAGAATACCTGCGATGAATTCTATACGAAGGATTTCAACAAAGTCAGAGCAGCAACGGGCGAAAATCCTCTTGCAAAAACAGCAGTTGAGGCAGCGCGCAAGGCTTCTCCCAAAGTAGTTCTTGCAACAAATCCATTCTTTCCCCGCGTTGGTCAGCTGACAAGAATCAGCTGGATAGGCCTTAGTGAAAAGGACTTTGACATTATCACTTCATATGAATCGGATTCATATTGCAAGCCAAATCCCATGTATTATAAATCTATTTGCGAAAGGCTTGGTGTTGAGGCAGAAAACTGTCTTATGATAGGAAACGACGAGAGAGAGGATGGCTATGCGGCAAAGGCGGCAGGCCTTGACACTTATCTTGTAACCGATTGTTTGATCGAAAATGAAAAATACCCCTGCGATTGTCGCAGAGGTACCTTCAGCGAAATGTGCGATTTTCTCCATAGCCTTGCAAAATGAAACTGGGAGTGCCCGATTATTATAAAAAGTTCAAATGTATTGCAGGCCGCTGCTCAGATAATTGCTGTATCGGCTGGGAAATATGTATTGACGAAAAAACAATGGAGTTTTATAACGCTGTCACGGGAGAATTCGGTAAAAAGCTTCGGGATAATATAAAAAACGGCTCATTTATGCTGTGTGGAGAGCGTTGTCCATTCTTGAATGAAGAAAATCTTTGCGATATCATAATAAATCTTGGTGAAAACCGCCTTTGCGGAATCTGCACGGAGCATCCCAGATATTACGGTTGGTATGGAGATGTGAAGGAGGGCGGAATAGGTCTTTGTTGCGAGGAAGCGGCAAGAATAATTCTTGAATATGGCAACAGCGGCAGCTTTTTTGAAGAAGATATTCCCTGTGAGGAAACAGAGGATGTGGATGAGGAAATATACGAATTTCTTTTTGGGGCAAGGGAAAATATTTTCCGTTTTCTTGAAAGAAAAGATATTTCTTTTGCAGATAAAGTGAGCGCCCTCTTTGACTACGGGGAAAAAATTCAGGATGGGCTCGATTTTGAGGATTATGATATATCCCCCGTTGAAAAAAACGATTTTTCTGCGGGCGATGCCAATGTTGGAGCCTTTGTCTGCGCTTTTGAAGAATTTGAAGCAATTGACCAAAGCTGGAATGATGCCCTTGAAAAGCTTAAAGGTAAAGCGCCCGTTGTAAATGAAAAATATCTCACTAATATTTTTATATATTTTATATGGAGATATTTTATGAGGGCGGTTTACGATGGCGACGTTTTCTCAAAAATCAGCCTGGGAGCAATAAGCGCAGCAATGATAGCTCTTATGGCAGAGGGCGATGATATTGATGCCTACATAAAGGCGGCAAAGCTTTATTCCAAGGAAATAGAATACAGCGAGGAAAATCTTTCGCTTATGCTTGAAAGCTGCTACACAGAAAGCGGATTTTCAGCAGAAAACCTTATAAACCTACTGTCATAAATAAAAAAAGAATGCATATGCTTTAGCATATGCATTTTTATTTTGTGAGGACAATATGAAAAGATTTATTTCATTGGTGTTGTGCTGTCTTATTCTGAGCTCCTGCAGCGCAAAAAAAGAATCGCTTTTTGATTATCAGAAAGGGGAGCTTTCTTTTGATTGTACCCTTGTTTATAACGGACACGAAAATGAAGTTAAAATAACAATGTCTGCCCCCAACGATAAAGGGGAGCGTGAAACTGTCAGAGTGGAATATTCTTCACCTGAGATAATCGGGGGATATACCCTTGAAAAATCAGGCGGACAGTATAAAGGAAAGATGGGGGATATGGAAATACCTTTCGGTGAAAAGGCGGCAGGTGTTGTAAAGGCTTTGGAGAGAGTATTTTCGCTTAGCGAGGATATGATATCCGGCATCGACACAGCAGAAAACGGAATGAGCGAAGCAAATTTTGTTTGCGAAGATATAACGGGCAAGGTGATTATAAACGAAAACGGTGAGCTTTCAGCAATAGAAGCAGGCTTTTCCGATGGTGACAGCGTTAGCATAAGTATTAAAAATCAGGGCGCTGATGGATAAACGATAATTTAGCGCAGCACATTGTCGATTGTTTTTATCGACCTTTTTTAAAAAAGGTCGCGGGTTATAAGGGCGGAGCCCTGATTCGCTCGTCGCAACGAGCGAAAAACCTATTACTCACCGG
>JAGAPL010000078.1 GCA_017623255.1 Clostridia bacterium | reverse complement strand
GAAAACATAAGTTTATGAAATTGCTACTTAAAGTCAGCTATATCGGAACTGAATATTCAGGCTTTCAGTGCCAGAAAAACGGAAGAGCAATTCAGAATGTGTTGACAGATGCGGCTGAACAAGTTTTTGGCTTTCCTTGTGACGTAACAGGTTGCAGCCGTACCGATGCAGGAGTTCACGCTCTCGGTTTTTGTTGCACAGTTGCGCCAAAGGAAAACAGAGGAGAAAAATGGTTCAGTATTCCTGCATCAAAGGTTCACAGAGCGTTTGCGCCTAACCTTCCCAATGATATTTCTGTGGTGGCAGCAGCTGAAGTGGCTGATGATTTTCATCCCAGATATGCTTGTTGCGGCAAGGAATATGTCTATAAGATATGGGCGGGAAAGTATGATGATCCTTTTTTGAATGGCCGTGCTTACAGGCACAGAAAAGGCGTTTCGGAAGAGGGTTTTAGGCGTATGCAAAAAGCATCAGAAAACCTTGTAGGATATAAGGATTTCACTTCTTTTATGGCAAGCGGAAGCAAGATTACAGACGCAAGACGAACTGTTCTTTATGCAAATGTCGAAAAAACTGACGGAATGATAAATTTCACCGTTGCGGCGGACGGATTTCTATATAATATGGTGCGTATTATGGCAGGAACCTTGCTTGATACGGCGCAAGGGAAATTTGAGCCTGAGGATATAGCAGAAATAATAGAGGCAAAAGACAGAAGCAGGGCAGGCTTCACTGCACCGCCCGAGGGACTCTATCTCAGTCGTGTGTTTTATGATGAAGAAATAAACTGGCAGTGTGAGTGATTGTAGAAAGGAGGATTAGCCGTGAAAGAAAAGAATAATGAAAACGTTCAGATAAGAACGAGGCAGGCAGGTGAAATGAAACGACCCGCGCCTGCTAAAAAAGAGAAAAAACGTGTCAAGATAGACTATAAGGATATGGAAGTCAGCGAGTATTATCTGGCAGCTTCCAAAAGATATAGATTTGCAAAGTTTCTCAGCTTTGCTTTGCTTGTGGCTTTTCTTGCGGTCAATCTTCTGTTTTTCAGAAGCAATATAACGTATAATAACCTTATGTATCTGCTTCGTGACCTTGACACAGGCGGAGCGGAAATAACAAGCGATTTTGCAAGTATAACCTATAATGAAGAAAGCGGCGCTGTGTTTGATATATTCAAAGGCAGATTGGCATATGCTTCTCAAGAGGGGTTCCGTATTTATAACTCAACGGGCGCAAGAGAGCTTGACGAGTCCAGATATATGCAAAATCCTGCAGTTGTCAGCGGAGAAAAGTATGCCCTTGTGTATGATGTGGGCGGCCATGCTTACAGCATTTTCACTACGATGGCGTGCGTTCTTGAAGGCTCCAGCGATGATATCGTAGAGGATGCCTGCGTTTCCGATAACGGAAGTTTTGCCTTGCTGACAAGGAGTAACGAGGCAAAATATCTTGTTTCGGTTTATAAAGAAAATTTCAGATTGCAAACCAAGTACTATAAAGATAAATACGTGGTTGATATGGCAATGGATGATAAAGGCAAATCACTTGCCATCGTTTCTGCTGACGTAAGCGTTTCCGGAATTTCGGGTGAGATAATGCTTTGTAAGGTTGGAACCGAAGAAACAAAAACAATAAACGTAGCAAACGCAATGCCTCTGGCTGCTCGATATATGGAAAACGGCGATCTGCTCGTTCTGTGTGACACAAAGCTTATAAATGTTTCCGATGGCGAGATAAAGAGCAAATATAACTTCAGTGGCGGAGACGTAGCAGAATTTCATATAGGAGAGGATTCTGTGGCGGCAGTTTGCAGCGACAATGCAGTTTCTTCTGAAAACGAGGTGTTCCTTTTTGATTCTCAGGGACAGCTTGTATATAATAAAAGTGTAAAAGGAAAAATCAACAGCGTGTGCTGCGATAAAAGCGCAGTTTATGTGCTGTGCGATGATAGCATAATCAGTATTTCAGCTGATGGCAGCGAAAAGAGCGTTTCGTGCGATGCTTCTGTGGAGGATATTGTTGTTCTTTACGGAACGTTGCTGAAATGTGAGAAGCTTGGAACAAGCTCGGTTAAATTTGAATGAAACGGAAGGTTTGAAGCCAAATGATAAATTTACTTCTTGATGTTCTTGTCATTGCAGTTATGGCAGGAAGTATAATATATGGATATAAAAACGGATTTGTCAAATCACTTATGTCACTGGTTTCAGGATTGGTTTCTGTTTTTGTGGCATACACATTCACTCCCATGCTCAGCGCCTGGCTCAATTCAAAATATATTCTTGGCGCAATTTCCAAGGGTATTGCGGAAACCTTTGCTTCTGCAGCAAAAACAACGGGAGATGTTGCAGGCGAGATCGTATATGATCTGACCAAGATGTTTGAAAACCCTCAGATATCAACAATAATAGAACGTTTCGGTGCGGACGCTGCCGCGCTTCAGGACGCATCCGGCGAAGCCGGGGCGGTTGGTTATGAAATGATAGAAAATCTGGCAGTAACCGTGGCAACTCCGGTTGCAAGCACTGTTTCAACTGTTCTTGCATTTCTCATACTGTTTATAGTTGCATCCCTTATTCTTAAGGTGGTTGCATTGATAATAGGAGCAATATTCAAGCTGCCCGTGCTAAAATCTATGGACAAAGCCCTTGGCCTTGTTTCCGGAATTGCTTGCGCGGTATTTCTCGGATGGGTGCTTTCACTTGCTATTGAAGTTGTCCTTTCCGCGCTTGTAACAGTTGCTCCTGATATCGTAACTGAAAACACATTCAATAATACGATCATAATAAAATTCTTTGCTGAAAACAGCTTTGTTGATCTTTTTTCAAAAGTAGGACTCTAATTAATCACGGTAGGTGAACATTTCAATGAAAGCAAAATATATCCCTAATATGCTGTCTGTATTCAGAATTCTTTTGTCATTCGCTTTTGCAGCCATATTCATATGGTATTATCCGGATGGTGTTATTTGGGCAGCAGTTATTTTTGTGGTTGCGGGAATATCCGATGTTGTTGACGGTATTCTGGCAAGAAGATTTGGCTGGATAACAAACGCAGGTAAGATATTGGACCCTGTGGCAGATAAACTGATGCAGTGTGTGTCGCTTCTTTGCCTTGTTATAAGGGATATACTCCCTTTGTGGATCCTTCTCATTATCGTTCTCAAGGAGCTGATGATGGGTTGCGGTGCCATAATCCTTTTTAAGAAAAGTCATGAGATAGGTGTTGCCAAGCATTTTGGCAAGGCGTACACTGTTCTCTTTTATGCTGTTGTGTTCCTGTTTCTTGTTGCAGGTAACACTATCAGCGCAAACACTGTTGCAACCTATATTCTGTGCGCCGTTATGGCAGCCGCAGGCTTTGGAGCATTAGTGCTTTATTATATAAGCTATTTAAAAAACAAATTGAAACGAACTGAGAAAGGCGAAAAACACTGATGGTAATGTGCGCGAGATGCAAAAAGCGAATGGCTGTTGTTTTCATAACGAAGATCGAAAACGGGGAGCAGAAGCAGGAAGGCATCTGTATTAAATGTGCTAAAGAGCTGGGCATAGGCCCTGTTAATGATATAATCAAAAATATGGGACTTTCCGATGAAGATATTGATCGCATGAGCGAGGATATGGCAGGCATAATGGAAGGCCTTGAAAACGGCGAGAATCCTTTCGGCGGAGATATGGCAACAGCTCTTGAAGCCTTTGGAGGAGATGCGACGAATGCTCCCTCACTTGATATCAATAAGATCATTCGCGACGGTATGAACGCAAACGGCGGAAATACGAAGGGCGCTGATTCTGATAAAAAAGGCTCCAAGAAAAAACAGGAAAAGAAATTTCTTACAACCTATTGCCAGAATATAACAGAAAAGGCGGCATTGGGTAAGCTGGACCGAGTTATAGGCAGAGAAAGGGAGCTTGACAGAGTTATTCAGATATTGTCAAGAAGACAAAAGAATAATCCATGCCTTATAGGTGAGCCCGGCGTTGGTAAAACAGCAATTGCAGAGGCACTTGCTGCAAAAATAGTAGCAGGCGACGTGCCTTATAAGCTTAGAAATAAAGAGCTTTATCTTGTTGATCTGACAGCTCTTGTGGCAGGAACACAGTTCAGAGGCCAGTTCGAATCAAGAGTTCTGGGACTTCTTAATGAGGTTAAGGCTGCAGGAAATATTATTCTTGTAATTGACGAGGTTCATAATATCGTTGGCACGGGCGATGCTGAAGGTTCAATGAACGCCGCTAATATTATGAAGCCTGCACTTTCCCGAGGAGAGATTCAGGTTATCGGAGCAACGACACTGAATGAGTATCGCAAATATATCGAAAAGGATAGTGCTCTTGAGAGAAGATTCCAGCCTGTAACTGTGGCTGAACCCGGAATTGAAGATACGGAAAAGGTTCTCCTAGGTATCAAACACTATTATGAAGAATATCATAGCATCAGAATTCCTGCGGAAGTTCTCAGAAGCGCAGTTGTTCTCAGCGAAAGATATATAACCGACAGATATCTTCCCGATAAGGCGATCGACCTTATTGACGAAGCCGCGGCTAATATTTCTCTCTCAAGCCCTGAGATTAATGAGAGAGCTGAACTTGGAGATAAGCTTATTCTTCTTGAAAAAGAGAGAGGAGAGCTTGAGGCTAAGCTGAAGGATGCAAACGAATCCTCAGAGGAGATATATCGCCGTCTGGCTGACCTTAAAGTTGACGAGCTTCGTATGAAGGACAGAGTGAATCAGCTGAAGCCCCTTTGTGAGCAGGTTGAAATGACAGAGGCAGATATTGCTGACGTTATTGAAATCTGGACAGGTATTCCTGCATCTACTATCACAGAAGATGAGTATGCGAAGCTTGACGGACTTTCTGATCGTCTGAAGCAGAGAATTGTGGGACAGGACAGGGCGGTAGATGCAGTTGTCCGCGCAGTGCGCCGTTCAAGAACCGGCGTGTCTCCTAAGCGCAAACCAGTTTCATTTATTTTTGCAGGTCCCACAGGCGTTGGTAAAACAGAGCTTGTAAAGGTTCTGGCAAATGATCTTTTTGATTCTCCCGAAACACTTATCCGACTTGATATGAGCGAATTTATGGATAAGTTCTCCGTTTCAAGAATAGTTGGAGCGCCTCCCGGATATGTTGGATATGACGATGGCGGACAGCTGACAGAAAAAATTCGTCGTCGCCCCTATTCAGTGGTTCTTTTTGATGAGATAGAAAAGGCACATCCGGATGTAATGAATATCCTTCTGCAGATTCTTGACGACGGCAGAATAACTGATGCTCATGGCAAAACAGTAAGCTTTGAGAACACAGTTATCGTTATGACAACAAATGCAGGCAGTGGCGGCGGAATGGCGCTGGCAGGCTTTGCAGGAGAAGGCTCATCAAGAGAAAAGGATAAAACGGAAAAGGCTCTTGCAGATTTCCTTCGCCCTGAATTTCTTAACAGAGTTGACGAGATAATCACATTCAATTCTCTCACAAAGGAGAATTTTGTAGGCATTGCAAGAATAATGCTTGATGATCTGAAAAAGGCTCTGTGGGAAAAGCATATCAATTTCAGCTATACAGATAATGCAGCAGATATAGTTGCTGAAAAGTCTTATTCTGTAAAGTTTGGCGCAAGAAATATGCGCCGCTATATTCAAACAGAGATTGAAGATAGCGCAGCTGAGCTTATTGTAAAGCAGCGCGGCCGTATTTCAGCTATCAGTGTTGACGGTGAAAACGGAGAATTGAAAGTTTCTGCAATATAAATAAATTTTAAGGATTGGAAAATGGAGCAGGAGAAAAATTGGCATTATATGGACTCCGCCGAGCTTGAAAGAGTATTCAAAACGAGCTCAACGGGGCTCAGCAATGCAGAAGCAGCAAGGCGAACAAGAACACGCCGAAACAGAATATGGCAGGTCAGAGGTGACACGGTTGGTAAATATGCTGCCCGTAGCCTTCTTGATCCATCTGCAGTTTTGCTCCTGCTTTCCGTGATCGTAGCAGCGTTTTACGGAGAGGGGGCAGTTGCAGCATCAGTTTTCATTCTGATGCTTTGCGCTAAAACCGCTGAAATATTGGCCTTCACCGTTGCGGACACAATGCTGAAAAGAAGCACGGAGGGTGTGGTTCCGAAGGCGAGGGTTGTTCGCGAGGGAAACGTTTGCGAGATTCCTTGCGATGCCGTAGCTGAGGGCGATGTGGTTATTTTGGATTCAGGAGACGTTGTTCCTTGTGATGTAAGACTGACTGCAGCCGAAAGCGTGCTTGCCGCAGAGAATCTGCATGGCGGAGGTCACGGACTATACATAAAAAATGCTGAACCAATAAACAGTCATGTCAAAGATGTACCAATAGAAATGCGTTCCAATATGCTTTATGCAGGCTCCACCGTTGTGTACGGCTTCTGTATGGGTATTGCGGTTGCAACGGGTAAAAGAACCCTTCGTGTTTCAAGAGACGGAGTTATTGAGCTTTCGGGCGGAGAAAACATTCCCGTTCTTGATAAGCTTTCTGAGTGGAGCCGCATTTGCCGTCTCTGTCTTGTGGCAGTAGCCTTTGTCATAACTATAGTAGGCGTTGCTTTTGGGCATGGACTGATAAGTGCATTTCTTCCTTCGGTTGCAATGGCATCCGCTTGTATGAGCGAATTTCTTGCTGCCTTTGGAGCTTTGGCAGTTGCATTTTCACTTGGTTCAACGTATAAAAAAGAAAGCGGCATCATAGAAAAAACAAATTTCAGATGCGCTTCTAAAATAGAAGAGGCTGCCCACGCCGACGTGTTGTTGCTGCGTAGTGCCAGTCTCATTAAAAACGGAATATCAGCTCTTCATTCATTTTATCTTGAAGGAAAGGGCGTTGATATTGAAAAAGAAAAAGATTTTGATGCATCTCTTCTCACGTCTTATGCAGCATATGCCGCAGGTATCGGTTATGACGGCAGTGGTGGAGATGAAACAACGTTTCTTTCAGCAGTATATCTTAGAAAGCTGAGGGAACAGTATAGTAAAGAGGTGCCGCCCTATTATATAGCGGCACATAAAAAAGCAACTGAAGCAGAGGCCGAAGGCCTTGATTGCTCCCTTCTTGTTCGTGACGGGGATTATTATTTCACGGCAATGGGAGAGGCGCTTTCTGTTCTTGAAAGATGCTCTAAAGAAAGAATAAACGGTGAAATTGTTTCTTTCTCAAAGGATAAAAAAATGCAGGCTCAGCGCTATGCCACGGATCTTCTTGCGCAGGGCGCTAAGATCGTGGCAGTTGCATCACGTCCCTCTTTTTATAACAGCCTTCGTCGCCTCCCCGTGCTTCTTTCGGATATGTGCTTTGAAGGTTTCATAGCAGTTTCCGAAAAGCCTGAGGCTGAATGTGCTGAATATATCAGAACATATAGAGAAAATGGCGGAAGCGTTGTCATTTTCTCCGAGGGCGGCAATGAGGATATGCTTTTCCTTAAAGCGTACGATATATTTAAAACGGGCGATCTTGTTATAAGTGAAAAGGATAGCAAAAATGCAAAAACTCTTCCCCTTGATGCAGGCAGCCTTGTTATGATATCATGTCCCCAGGCAGCCGATGGCGTTGCAATAAGATACAGATATCTTGAGATGCTTTCAGAAAAACATATATGTGCGTATATAGGCTATGGCGCAGAGGACGCTATCTGTATGGAAAAAGTTGTGTCCTTTGCAGCGGAGTCTCCCCTGAAACGGGGCAGCGGAATTCCCCAATCTTTAAGATGCCTGGCTGATGGCACTATTGATTCCAAAGGCGGCGGATTTGGCGGAGCCTATCGAATGATAAAGCGATTCAGGCGAACTCTTGCACAGATAAAATCAACGTTGAAGTTCCTTATAGTTTCGCAGATAGCGAGAGCATTTTGCCTTCTTATGTGCGCAGTATTCGGAATCGCAATGCCGGCTGCATCTCAGATGGTTTTCTTTGGATGCATATTTGACCTTTGCTGTGCGCTGTGCGCAGTTCCTGCCATAAAGGCAGATGCAAAAGGCGAAGGAATAAGAACCAAACCTATTCCCGATTCCGTCGGTGAGCTTCTGATCCCTGCGGTCACGGGAACAATAATAGCAGCAGTATCCCTTGCAGCACCCTTTATTTGCAAGTGGATAATGTCCATTAATATGCTTGAACAAACACTGACAGAAAAATCGCTTTCAGCACTCCTTTTCACAGGAATATTGCTTGCGCTTTCGGCTGTGTTTATTGAGGTGACCTCAACTGAGGGGCTGTTTGCTTCATCATCTAAACTTAGCCCCGCAGCATTTATTCCCATGGCACTTTCCGTTGTGATGCTTCTGCTCACATTCTTTGTGCCTTCAGTGAGTGAAGCTATGAATATGGAATTTCCCGGATTTATAGCACTTGCATTTTCGCTTATACCGCTTCTTGTTTCGGTGATATTTCTTGCCGCTTACAGGGCGTATGTTAAACATAAATATAAATAAGGAGATATAAAAATGGCAGAGAATAATGAATGCACACATGACTGTTCCACCTGCGGAGCCGATTGTTCTTCAAGAAAAAGCGGAATTCCCAAGGAACAGCTTAATCCTATGAGCTCCGTTAAAAAGGTTATCGGCGTAGTATCCGGTAAAGGCGGAGTTGGTAAGTCCATCGTAACATCTATGATGGCAGTTGAGATGAGCCGCCGAGACTATACCGTTGGTATTCTTGATGCGGATATCACAGGACCTTCTATCCCTAAGGCGTTCAACGCAAAGGGCGGAGTTGTTTCTCTCGGAGAGAATCTTATGACTCCCCACACAACTATCTCAGGTATCCAGATAATGAGCGTAAACCTTCTTCTTGATGAGGAAACAAAGCCCGTTGTATGGAGAGGCCCCGTAATTGCAGGTGCTGTAAAGCAGTTCTGGACAGATGTTGTTTGGAACGATGTTGACTATATGTTTGTTGATATGCCTCCCGGAACAGGTGACGTTCCTCTCACAGTTTTCCAGTCTCTTCCCGTTGACGGAATCATCATTGTAACAACACCTCAGGACCTTGTAACAATGGTTGTAGAAAAGGCTGTAAATATGGCAAAGCTTATGAACGTGCCGATTCTTGGCCTTGTTGAAAATATGTCTTACGCTGTTTGCCCTGATTGCGGCAAAGCTATCAATATTTTCGGCGAATCCAAGGCTGAGGCAACAGGTAAGCAGTACGGAATTCCCGTGCTTGCAAAGATTCCGATCGATCCCCGACTCACAGCACTTGTTGATAAGGGCTCTATCGAAATTATGGATAATAATTACCTCTCAGCCGCAGCAGACGCAGTTGAAGGACTGTAATGTAAAAGGGAAAGCCGTGGCTTTCCCTTTTAGTATTTATAGAGCTTTGCCTTGTACCAGTCATCGTCGTGTGTCGTGAGCTATCGCTTCTATACTCTCAGCTCTGCTCACTCGCACTTTGGATGACACCGCTTGCAAAAACGATATTTAATCGTTTTCGCTTCACTAACCCGCGACCTTTTTTAAAAAAGGTCGATAAAACGCAAAGGACTTTGGATTTAATAATCGATACTATAAAAGGATATATTATGCTGAAAACATATCTTATAACAGTTGGCATTGTAAGCCTTATAACATTTACAGCGTTTGCAATCGATAAAATAAAATCTAAAAAAGAAACAAAGAGCCGTGTTCCGGAATTGGCGCTGCTTTCAATGATAGGCTTCGGCGGCGCAGTGGGCGGTATTCTCGGAATGTACATCTTCCGACACAAAACCATATTTAAAACAAAATTTCATTTTATAATTTCTGCCTGGCTGGCTCTTGCAACTCAGGCGGCGATTGCAATTTATCTCGGGTGGGTGACGTTATGAAAAAGAAGATTGAATATACTCACAATGGCAGCTTTCTGAAAAGCTTATGGCTGCTTGTGCGCTCACTTGCCAATATAGGTGCGTTTGCATTCTTCTGGTATGCAATAATTGTTTCTGACGTTGGATTTATAGTCGCCTCAACTGCCGCGCTGACCTTGCTCGTTTTGGCAAATTTTATATTTCCGCTTCTAAAACGAAAATAACTATATCTTTTTTCTAAAAAGTGTGGTATAATAGTACGATAGATAAAAACAACTTATTTTGATAACTAAGAAAGGTTAGCAATATGTGCGGATTTGTTGGATTTACAGGACTTCTTGAAACAAGAGAAGATGTGCTTCGCCGAATGGCAGACAGAATCATCCATCGCGGACCCGATATGGAGGGCTATCATATTGGCGGAGAGACAAAAGAGGATAGTATTGCTCTCGGTTTCCGCCGCCTCAGTATTATAGACCTTGCTGACGGCAAACAGCCTATGTATAACGAGGACGGCACCGTTGTTTTAACCTTTAACGGTGAAATATATAACTTTATGGAGCTTCGTGACGAGCTTATTGCAAAGGGCCACGTATTCAAAACAAGATGCGACTCTGAAGTGCTCGTTCACGGCTTTGAGGAATACGGTGAAGCGCTTGCATCAAAGCTTCGTGGTATGTATGCCTTCGTTGTGTGGGATACAAAAACAAACACTCTGTACGGCGCAAGAGATATTTTCGGTATCAAGCCCTTCTATTACAGCGTAACAGACGATGGCAGCCTTATTTTCGGTAGTGAGATAAAGAGCCTTCTTGAGCATCCCGGCTTCAGACGCGAGGTAAATCCCGAAGCGCTTCGTCCATATCTCACATTCCAGTATAGCGCAATGAACGAAACCTTTTTCAAGGGAACATATAAAATGCCCCCCGCCCACTATTTTGTGTGGAAGGACGGCAGAATGACCGTAACGCGCTATTGGGACGCTGATTTTTCAAAGAAGACAACCGCTTCCTTTGACGATTGCGCGGCAGAAATTGATGCAAGAGTGAGAGAGAGCGTTGCGGCTCACAGAATAAGTGACGTTAAGGTTGGTTCATTCCTTTCAGGCGGAGTAGACTCCAGCTATATTACAGCTTGCCTTATGCCTGATAAAACCTTCTCCGTTGGTTTTGACCCCGGAAAAGATAACAGCACTCGCTTTGATGAAACGACAGAAGCTGAGGAGCTTTCCAAAATCCTCGGCGTTGGCAACTATAAGAGAATGCTTGAAGGTGATGAGTGCCTTGAAAAGTTTGCTGACATTCAGTATCATATGGACGAGCCTCAGTCCAATCCCTCATCCGTACCTCTTTATTTCCTTGCAGGCCTTGCAGCAGAACACGTAACGGTAGTGCTTTCAGGAGAAGGTGCTGACGAAATTTACGGCGGATATGAGTGGTATGACGAAACGGGTATGATGAAGAAGTATAAGAAGATACCTGCGCCTCTGCGTCATCTTGCAGCGGACGTAACAAAGCATCTGCCTTATTTTAAGGGCCACGATTTCATCATCAAGGGAAGTGGCAGACCTGAGGACTGGTTTATCGGTCAGGCTCTTGTTTTCCCTGAAAATGAAGCGTATGATATCCTTCGTCCCAAGTATAGAGTAGGTCCCACTGCAACAGAGGTTGCCAAGCCTATATACGACAGAGTTAAGGGACTTTCCGAACTTGAGAAAAAGCAGTATCTTGATCTCAATCTTTGGCTTCCCGGAGATATCCTTCTTAAAGCGGATAAAATGAGTATGGCTCATTCAATCGAGCTTCGCGTACCCTATCTTGATAAGATGGTTATGGAAGAAGCTGTCACATATCCTGCTGAATATAAGATTTCATATGACACAAAAGCTGTGCTTAGAACAGCTTCCAATAAAACACTCCCTAACGAATGGGCAAACAGAAAGAAAAAAGGCTTCCCCGTGCCGATCGCAAAATGGCTTGAGGATAAGGATTTTTCAGCCAAGGTGAAGAACGCATTCACAAGCGACGTTGCATCTGAATATTTCGATGTCGATAAGCTTGTGGCAATGCTTACCGATCCTGCCCATAATCGCCGTAAGATCTGGACAGCCTACACATTCCTTGTATGGCACGAACAGTTTTTTGGCGGCAAAAGATTTTAAGCGAGGAGAATAGTTATGAAAATAACTCCCGTTCTGCTTGGCGCAGACCTTAATTGTTATAATTTTGCAAGAGCTTTTCATGAGGCGTACGGCGTTTCGTCCTATGCATTCGGCAGATATGAGATCTCTGCCACCAAAGGCTCAAAAATAATCAATTTCAAAGTTGTTCCCGATATTGATAATGAGGAAACAATGATCAGCGTTCTCACAGCTTTTGCTGAAGAACACAGCGGCGAAAAGCTGTATCTTTTTGGTTGTACAGACGACTATGCAGCTATGATAATTCGCCGTCACGCTGAGCTCCCTCAGTACATAGCTCCTTGTCCCGATGAAAAGCTTTATACGCTTATTCAGAAAAAGGCAGAATTCTATGAGATATGCGAAAAGTATGATATTCCTTATCCTAAAACTTCCGTGCTCACCGCTGATTTCACAGAGAATATGCTCACAGAAGAAAACCTTGGCTTTAACTATCCCATCGTAATCAAGCCTTCCTCCAGCGTTGACTATTGGAAATTCTCCTTTGACGGAATGAAAAAGGTTTATTTCGCGAAAAACCCCAATGAAGCGGCTGATATAATCAGAACTATATATAAGTCAGGCTATCCTGAGAGAATGATCCTTCAGGAAATGATAGAGGGCGGCGATAGCCATATGAGAGTGCTCACAGCATTTTCCGATAAAAAGGGTAAGGTTCGCGCTATGTGCCTTGGTCACACAATGGTTGAGGAGCATACACCCAAGGGCCTTGGTAACCATGCCGCAATCGTAACAGAACCTGTTTCAAGCCTCCCCTGCGCTGAAGCCATCAAGAATATGCTTGAAGCAATAGGATACACAGGATTTTCCAACTTTGACCTTAAATTCACCGGAAAAGAAGGAGATTTCAGAGCATTTGAGATCAATCTCCGTCAGGGAAGAAGTAACTATTACGTAACAAGCTGCGGCATGAATATTGCCCGCCTTGCGCATGAAAAATGGGAAGATGAAGGCGATGATTGCGTGATGAATGAAAATGCTCATTTCTGGCATCATGTTCCCGCAAAGGTCGCATATGAATACACAGAGGATAAAGAGCTCGTGGCAAGAGCAAAGTCTCTTGCTAAAGAAGGCAAGTCCTCTTGCTCACTTCTTTATAAATACGACCTGAAGCTTAACCCCAAGAGAATGTTCTATGTTTACGGACAGCTTATTCGCCAGAATAAGAAGTTCAAGGTGTATTATCCCAAAAGCAGATAAAGCTAAAAAGAAAGGAAGATAGAAATGATAAAACGCAAACCCCTTATGGGAATTCTCGGTGGTCTCGGCCCTATGGCAAGCGCATATTTTTATGAGCTTATAACTGCCCACACAAAAGCTTATTGCGATCAGGATCATATTGATATCATCCTTTCTTCACGATCTTCCACTCCCGACAGAACAGCGTTTATAACGGGTAAGAGCGACGATAGTCCCCTTCCTTTTATGATCCAGGATGCGCAGCGCCTTGAAGCTTACGGCGCGGATGCAATAGTTATCCCTTGTAACACAGCCCATTATTTTATTGATGAGGTACGCCGCTCAGTAAGCGTACCTGTTCCAAGCATTATAGAGGAAACTTCTGCTCAGCTCAGACGCGCAGGCGTGAAAAAAGCAGGAATCCTTGCAACCGTGGGAACAGTTTCTTCAGGCTCATATCAGGCAAAGCTTGAAGCGGAAGGTCTTTGTTATGCAGTGCCCGATGAAAAAGAGCAGAGATGGCTGATGGAGCTTATTTATGACGATGTGAAAGCAGGTAAGGGAGCAGAGATGGATAAATTCTATGCAGTTGTCCGTCATATGAAGGAGAAAGGCTGTGACAGAATGATCCTTGGATGCACAGAGCTTTCCGTTATCAATCGCGATATCGGGGGCGACCCTATTTTAACAGATTCGCTTGAAGTGCTTGCAAATGTTGCAATCAAACTGTGCGGTCACGAAACCGTGGGATTTTCTCCCGAATTTGATTTGAAATGAATATAAATGAATTGCTGGTAAATGTCAGCCATGAGGGGTCGTCCGAAACTCAGGTTGGCAGTATAGAATATGATTCAAGAAAAGCGAGAGAGGATTCTCTCTTTGTGTGCCTTCGCGGCGCAAATGTTGACGGACATAAATTCGCACTTTCTGCATATAACAGAGGCTGTCGCCTTTTCCTCTGTGAAGAAAAGGTAGAGCTGCCCGATGATGCAGAGCAGTTTATAGTAAAGGATACGAGAGCTGCGCTTGCAGTTATTTCAGCTGAGTTTTATCATCATCCGGCTGAGAGCCTTAAGATAATAGGAATAACAGGAACAAAGGGAAAAACAACAACGGCGCTCCTTGTCAATTCCATTCTGAATGCTCATGGCAAAAACTGCGCATATATCGGTTCAAACGGAATTCTTATAAACGGAGTATTAACAGAAACTCCCAACACAACTCCCGAAAGCCATATTTTGCACAGATATTTCAGAGATATGGTTGATGGCGGAGTGAAATATGCAGTGCTTGAGGTTTCTTCTCAGGCGCTTGCCAGAAACAGAGTTGACGGGATCAAGTTTGATACGGTTGTGTTTACTAACCTCGGTGAAGATCATATCAGCCCTGTTGAGCATCCCGACCTTGATGATTACAAAAACAGTAAAGCAAAGCTGTTCACTGATACATACGGAGCAAAATATGCGGTGTATAACGCCGACGATGAGGCAAGCGAATTTATGCTGAAGTCATTTGGCGGTGAAAAAATTTCCTTTGCAATGGAAACCGATGCCAACTATGTTGGACGTGACCGTGATATCTATCGCAGCGAAACCGCCCTCGGCGTTTGCTTCAATTGTATAAATAAAGGTGAAGAGATCGCGGTAAAGCTTATGTCACCCGGCGCATTCAGTATCTATAACGGACTTGCAGCAATGGCGGTTTGTGAAATATACGGAGTGGACGTGGAGTCATCCGCCGCAACGCTTGCTCACACTCCCGTTCAAGGCAGATTTGAAATTGTGGAGGCTGCTCCCGGAAAGACTTTTGTCGTGGACTATTCTCATAACGGAATGAGCCTTACAAAAGCGCTTTCAACACTCAGAGAATATGAGCCTAACCGTCTCATCTGCGTTTTCGGCAGCGTTGGCGGAAGAACACAGGGACGCCGACGTGAGCTTGCAGAGGTTGCAAGTGAGCTTGCAGATTATAGTATCATCACAAGCGATAATCCCGATAATGAAGATCCCGATGCGATCATTGCTGAGATTGCTTCACATATGAAAGAGGGAAGCGCATATGAATGTGTAACTCTACGTGAGGATGCAGTTGAGCGCGCAGTTGAAATGGCGCAGGACGGAGATATAGTTCTGTTTGCAGGCAAAGGTCATGAAACATATCAGCTTGTGTTAGGTAAAAAAGAGCCTTTTTCAGAGAGAAAGCTTATAATAAAAGCTTGCAGAATGTTGGCACTTAAAAATTGAAATTGAAAGGAGAGATGCAAATCTCTCCTTTTCGTATGTCGTTTCCCATCAAATTTTGTTAGCTGATAGCTATTGATTTTTTTTTACGTTTGTGATATACTAATCTCCAATCGTTTGGAAAGGAGAATTCAGATGGCTGAAAAAAAGCAAAAAGGCAAGCAGATAGCAGTGAATCGCAAAGCGCGACACGACTATTTTGTTGACGAAACATACGAAGCAGGAATAGAGCTTTTCGGCACAGAGGTTAAAAGACTCAGAGCAGGAACAGTCAATTTGAAGGACTCTTTCTGCAAGGTTGAGGATGGAGAAATGTTCGCCTATGGCGTTCATATCAGCCCCTATGAAAAGGGAAATATCTTCAATCGCGATCCTCTCCGCCCTAAAAAATTGCTGATGCATAAAAAAGAGATAATCAAGCTTGGCTCTCTTGTTGCAAGAGATAGCTTCACCTTGGTTCCGCTCTCTCTTTATTTCAGCGGCTCAAGGGTAAAAATGGAGGTAGGAGTTTGCCGAGGCAAAAAGCTCTATGATAAGAGAGAATCCGAGGCAAAGCGCCAGGCATCCAGAGAAATTGAGCGCAATTTCAAGGATAACTACAGATAAACTTCTGTAATGAAATATTGCTACGCAATATGAAATAATTCACCAGGTGAATTGTGAAATATTCGGTGTTCCACCGAATGTGAAATAAAATTTGCCTTATGTGCCGCGGCACATTTCATATTTACTTGTAAATATTTCATAGCGAAGCTATTTCTTTTGCCTATTGGCAAATTTCATTGGAAAAACAAAGTTTTTCCCCATGGGGCCGTAAAGGTTTCGACGGGGATTCTGAGGCATGATAAGCGGGTGGTGTTTGGAGAAACACCTAAATAAGCTCCACTTAAAATTAAACGCTAATAATAGCAGACTCGTAGCTGCATAAGCTACCGCCGCCTACGATGCGGCCTGTCCCGGTGATGAGTGCTGCGGCTTCATTTGGGGCATAACCACAGCAGCGAACGTGAACAGAGATTTTTTCTTTGTATCTGTCATGCACTAAAAGGATACCGACCAAGCTATCCTGACTATCGGAGAGCTTGGCGGGAAATATAATAGATAGTCTGCACCCGGAGAAAGTTGTGTCAAGGGGTTTTCGGACGCGAGTTCGACTCTCGCCGGCTCCACCAAATTTCAAAAAGTCGAACACAAAGTATATTTTTTGTTGGTTCGCTTTTTGGTATATGTATAAAAATAGAGGATGAGAAATAAATCTCATCCTCTATTTTTGGTTATCACGGTAATTTTGTAAGGTTTATGTGTGGTATATGTGGTTTCGATAACAACTAATTAGCTTCAACTTACTTAACCGAAATCTGAAGCTTCATACCCTTCTTGATATTCTCCGCGATCCAGTTTCCTGCCTTATCGTGACCTGAGAGAACAAATCCACCGTCAGGGATATTCATATTACCAACCCAACAAACGGGGTCTGAGATCGCCACGCAGTTCGCATCAAAAGCAACCTCAACGCCCCACTGATTTGTGCCTGTGCTTTTGCCGCCACAGTAAATAACAATGTAATCTGTCAGTCGAGTGATATTAAATCCGTTTACCTCCACTTTAATCTCCTCCTTTTCGGGATAGTTTATTTTGTTAGCCTCCGCAGCT
>JAGAPL010000077.1 GCA_017623255.1 Clostridia bacterium | reverse complement strand
GGCGCTTTACAACTCAAGCGAGCTTGACGCTCAGCTTTCATTTGAAGAGAGAATGGGCTGCGGCTTCGGCGCTTGTATGGGATGCAGCTGCAAAACAATTTACGGAAATAAGAGAATCTGCAAAGAGGGCCCCGTTCTCAGAAAGGGAGAGATCATATGGTAGACATTTCAACAAGCCTTTCAGGCATAAAGCTTGATAACCCCGTAATTCCCGCCAGCGGAACATTTGGCTTCGGATATGAATTTGCGGATTATTACGATATCAATATTCTCGGCTCTATCTCATTCAAGGGAACAACGGCAGAGCCCCGCTTCGGTAACCCCACTCCCCGTATTGCTGAGTGCACAGAGGGACTTATCAACTCCGTAGGTCTTCAGAATCCCGGCGTTGAAAAGGTTGTAGGCGAGGAGCTTCCCCACCTTGCAAAGTTTTATAAAAAGCCTCTCATCGCAAACATCAGCGGCTTCTCTCTTGACGAGTACAAGCTTTGCGCTGAAAAGATGAACGAGGTTGATCAGGTTGGCATTATCGAAGTCAACATCAGCTGCCCCAACGTTCACGGTGGCGGCATCAGCTTCGGCACAAATCCCGAGGCGGCAGCATCCGTTGCAAAAACTGTTCGCAGCGTAACAAACAAGCCTGTTTATATCAAGCTTACGCCTAACGTAACAGATATAACAGAGATCGCGCGCGCAGTTGAAGCAGAGGGCGCTGACGGAATTTCCATGATCAACACGCTTCTTGGTATGAGAATAAACCTCAGAACAAAGAAGCCTGTGATAGCAAACAAAATGGGCGGATTTTCAGGTCCTGCTATCTTCCCCGTTGCCTGCAGAATGATCTATCAGGTTTATGAAGCAGTAAACATTCCGATCATTGGTATGGGCGGTGTTAGATCAGCAGAAGACGTTGTTGAGCTTATGCTTGCAGGCGCGTCTGCAGTTCAGGTAGGCGCAGAAAACCTGGTAAACCCCTATGCGTGCAAGGATATTATTGAAGCTTTGCCCGCAGTTTGCGAAAAATACGGTATAAATAAATTATCTGATATTATTGGAGGAGCACACTAATGGGACGTGACGTTATTATCGCATGCGATTTTCCCTCAAGAGACGATTGTATGAAATTCCTTGATAAGTTCGAGGAGGAAAAGCCTTTTGTTAAGATCGGTATGGAGCTGTTCTACGGAGCAGGCCCCGATATCGTTCGTGAGATCAAAGAGAGAGGACATAAGATCTTTTTGGATCTTAAGCTCCACGATATTCCCAACACTGTTATGAAGGCAATGAGCGTGCTTTCAAACCTTGGCGTTGATATGTGCAACCTGCACGCAGCAGGCACAGTTCCTATGATGGAAGCTGCTATCAAGGGCCTCACAAGAGAGGACGGCAGCCGTCCCATTCTTCTTGCTGTAACACAGCTCACATCCACAAGCCAGGAGGTTATGACGCGTGACCTTCTCATCAACGATAATATAGCAGACGTTGTTTGCCACTATGCAAAGAACGCGAAGGTTGCAGGTCTTGACGGCGTAGTTTGCTCTCCTCTTGAAGCAGGTCTTGTTAAAGAGGCTTGCGGCAAGGAGTTCTTCACAGTAACTCCCGGAGTTCGCTTTGCTGACGGAGATATCGGCGACCAGGTTCGCGTAACAACTCCCGAAAAGGCTAAGGAGATCGGTTCTGACTATATCGTTGTGGGCAGACCCATTACAGCGGCTGCTGACCCAGTTGCGGCATACCGTCGTTGCGTGGCTGAATTCGTTGGCTGAGTAATTTCTTAAAACCCGAAAGGAACGGAAAAAATCATGAGAAGTCTTATCAGTATTCTTGATCTCTCCGTTGAGGAGATAGATCAGCTCGTTACAACAGGACTGGATATAATCGAAAATCCTGCAAAATATGCGCATAAATGCGAGGGCAAAAAGCTGGCAACACTGTTCTTTGAGCCTTCCACAAGAACACGTCTTTCTTTTGAAGCGGCAATGTATGAGCTTGGCGGCCACGTTATCGGATTTTCCGATGCAGGCAGCTCCTCTGCATCAAAGGGCGAAAGCGTTGCAGACACGGTTCGCGTTGTAAGCAACTATGCGGATATCATTGCAATGCGCCATCCTAAAGAGGGCGCGCCTCTCGTTGCTTCAATGAAGAGCACAGTGCCGATCATCAACGCTGGCGACGGCGGACATAACCACCCAACTCAGACTCTTGCGGACCTTCTCACGATCAAGCGTGAAAAGGGTACATTTGATAATCTCACAGTGGGCTTTTGCGGCGACCTTAAGTTCGGCCGTACAGTTCACTCCCTTATTGATGCGCTCACAAGATATACAGGCATCAGGATCGTTCTCATCTCACCCGATGAGTTGAAGCTCCCCGGCTATATGAAGAACGCCCTTGATAAAATGGACAATATCAGCTACACAGAAACAACAAGCCTTGAGGACGCAATGCCCGAGCTTGATATCCTTTATATGACGAGAGTTCAGAAGGAGCGTTTCTTCAATGAAGCAGACTATATTCGCCTGAAGGATAGCTATATCCTCACTCCCGAAAAGCTGGAAACTGCAAAGCCTGATATGTGCATTCTCCATCCCCTGCCCAGAGTAAACGAAATTTCCGTTGCAGTTGATGATGATCCCCGCGCTTGCTATTTCAAGCAGGTGTTCAACGGCAAGATCATCAGAATGGCGCTTATAATGAAGCTGCTTGGCATAAACTAAGGGAGGTAATGAGTAATGTTAGTAAATCCTATTAAAAACGGTATCGTTCTTGACCATATTTCTGCAGGAACAGGTATGAAGCTTTATAAGGTTCTCCGCCTCAACGAGCTTGAATGTCCCGTTGCCATAATTACAAACGCATACAGCGCAAAGATGGGCAAAAAGGATATTATAAAGATCGACGGCGTGGTTCAGCTCGACCTTGACGTTATCGGATATATGGATCCCGGTGTAACTGTAAATAAAATAGAGAACTCCGTAGTTGTGGAGCGCAAGCATTTGTCTCTCCCTGAAACTATCAGCGATGTTATCCATTGCAAGAACCCCAGATGTATCACATCCATTGAGCAGGAGCTTCCCCATAAGTTCAAGCTGGTGGACCGTGAAAATAAGATCTACCGCTGTGTCTATTGCGAAGCAAAGAGTAAATAACAATAAAACTCCCGAGTGTAAAGCTCGGGAGTTTTTGTGTTGTTTTTGGGCAATTTATTGTTTATCTCTTTGTAGGGGAGGATATGATCCTCCCTCAAAAGACGGCAGATAAATTATC